>DASZUH010000176.1:0-5059 GCA_035547715.1 Solirubrobacterales bacterium | reverse complement strand
GAGCTGGTCATCCGCGGCTCCGACGGCGAGGTGCAGTTCGACCTGCTGCAGCAGCGGATCCACCCGGCGGAGAGCCGGATCAAGCTGCTGAGCGAGGAGATCCCGGCGACCTACATCGCCTTCGACCTGCTCGCCGAGGGCGACGAGTCGCTGCTCGAGGCGCCGCTGCGGGAGCGCCGCGCGCGGCTCGAGCGGATCGCCGCCGCGGCCGGGATCGAGCTGACGCCGCTGACGCCCGACGCGGCGCAGGCGGAACGGTGGCTGGCCTCGATCGAGGGCGTGATGGCGAAGCAGCTCGACGCCCCCTATATCCCCGGCAAACGCAAGGGGATGGTGAAGGTGAAGCGCGAGCGGACGATCGACTGCGTGGTGATGGGCTGGCGGCCGGGCAAGGAGGAGGGCACGGTCGGCTCGCTGATCCTCGGCCTCTACGACGGCGCCGAGCTGCGCACGGTCGGCCACATCTCGGGCTTCAGCGCGGCGGCGAAACGGAGCATGCGGACGATGCTGGCACCGCTCGAGACCGGCGAGAGCGGCACCGCCGAGCCGAGCCGCTGGACCGGCGGCCGGGAGCTCGAGTGGGTGGCGCTGCGACCGGAGCTGGTGATCGAGGTCGGCTACGACCACGCGGCCGGCGGCCGCATCCGCCACGGCGCCCGCTTCCACCGCTTCCGCGAAGACAAAGCACCGACCGACTGCAGGTTCGAGCAGCTCGACGAAGGATCCTGAGCGCAGGCACCGGGCGGGGCGGCCGTCCGAGTGCGCGTCCCGGGCGCCCCACGTCGATGGGCCGAAAAGCGCTCCATATCAGCGCTTTTCGGCCCATCGACCTGGGGGTCCCACGCCCGCACCCGTTTCGTCACGGTCCCACGAGGAACGTCACGAGTCCTCATGCCTTCGGTCACCTGGACCGAGGCCCCACCGGGATGGCCGCGTCCCTTGTGCCCTGTGCGCCGGCTTCAAGCGGCCCACCGCATCACGCGGGCCCAGCTAGAAGAGGGTGCTCTGGGCGGGGCTCTTGGGCCTGGTCGCGAACGGGCCGCTCGTCTTCTTGGCCGCCGCCTGCCCGGCCTCCGTTTTCCGCGCCCCCTCGATGTAGTTGCTGCGCATCCGCTGCCGGCCCCAGCCCTTCAGCGCCCGGGTCGTCTTCTGCCGGTCCTCGGGGCGCATGTAGGAACGCCTGCCGTAGAGCCGTTCGTACTCGGGCACGAGATCGGGACGTTTTTCGCGCAGCCAGCCGAAGTAGACGTCCTTGACCTCGCCGCGTAGGTGGAGGGCGACGCCGCCGAGGAAGGTGGCGCCGGCCTCGCGGGCGCGGGCGACGATCGGCTCGACCTGCTCGGGCTCGTCGTTGATCCCCGGCATCAGCGGCGCGATCAGGATCCCCGAGTCGATCCCCCGCCGGCGCAGCTCGGCGACCGCGTCGAGCCGCGCGCCCGGGCTCGGCGTGTGCGGCTCGGTCAGCCGCCACGCCTTCTCGTCGAGCGTCGGCACCGAGAGGTTGACCGACACCCCCAGCCCGGCGTCACGGAAGCGCTCGAAGATCTCGATGTCCCGCATCACCAGCGGCGACTTGGTCAGCACCGAGACCGGCGTCCCCGCCGCCAACAGCGCCTCGAGGATCTCCGGCAGCATCAGGTACCGGCTCTCGCACCACTGATAGGGATCGGTGTTGGTCCCCAGCGCGACCAGTTCCCGCCTCCAGCTCGGCCGCGCCAGCTCGGCCCGCACCAGCTCCGGCACGTTGACCTTGACGACGATCTCCCGCTCGAAGTCCCGACCGGCGTCTAAATCCAGATAAGTGTGGGTCTTGCGGGCGAAGCAGAACACGCAGGCATGGGTGCAGCCCCGGTAGGGGTTGATCGTCCAGGAGAAGCCGAAGCTTTCGCCGGGGACGTGGTTGAGGGCGGAGCGGGCGCGGACCTCGTGGAAGTTGATGCCCATCGCCTCGGGGGCATCGAAGGTGCGGACGACGGTGCCGTCGCCGATGCCAGGGAGACGCATGTCGTTCTCCACGCGTTGCTCGTCCCACCTCATACGAACATATGTTCGCAGATCGTCACACTGTGACCAGGTCACATTTGGCATTTGAGACGGCGTCTCGATACGCTAGTTGACGTGAACGTAAGGAAGAGGCTCAGCGGAGGGGCCGGCGTCGGCGCCGACCACCACAACTACAAGTGGTGGGCCCTGTCCTGCACCAGCCTCGGCATGCTCCTCGTGGCGACCAACTCGGGGACGCTGATCATCGCCCTGCCGGACCTCGAGCGGGCGCTCGGGACCAGCCTCCTCACGTTGGTCTGGGTGATCCTCGCCTACATGATCTCCTCGACCGTGCTGGTCCTCACCGCCGGTCGCCTCTCCGACCTCTTCGGCCGCAAGACCGCCTTCGTCGCGGCCTTCCTGATCTTCGGCGCCGCCTCACTCGGGGCCGGGTTCGCCGCCAACGGCACGCAGCTGATCCTCTGGCGGATCATCCAGGGCATCGGCGGCGCCTTCATCTTCGCCAACGGCCCCGCCCTCGTCACCGACGCCTTCCCGCGCGAGCAGCTCGGGATGGCGATGGGCACCAACACGATGGTCGCCGCGGTCGGCCTCGTCATCGGGCCGGTCCTCGGCGGCGCGCTGGTCGGCATCTCCTGGCAGTGGGTCTTCTGGTTCAACGTCCCCTTCGCCCTGCTCGGCGCCTTCTGGTCGGCCATGGTCCTGCGCGAGCTCGCCACCCCGGACACCCACCGCGGCCTCGACCTCCCCGGCACGCTGACCTTCGTCGTCGGCCTGACCGGGCTCGTCTACGGGATCTCGCGCGGCGGCATCTCCGGCTGGAACGACTCGCTGGTGATCGCCGGCCTCGTCGTCGGCGTGGTGCTGCTGCCGCTCTTCGTCCTGATCGAGGCGCGTGTCGAGGCGCCGATGCTCGACCTCTCGATCTTCCGCAACCGGCTCTTCGCCGCCGCCACCGCGGCCGCCTTCCTCAACGGGCTCTCGCGCTTCGCCCTGATGTTCATCTTCGTCTTCTACTACCAGGGGGCGCAGGGGGACGACCCGATCCTGGCCGGGATCAAGCTGGCGCCGATGGCGGTCGGGATGCTGATCGCCTCGCCGATCGCGGGCGTCTACGCCGACCGCCACGGGTCCAAATACCTGGCCGCGGTCGGGATGCTCGTCACCGCCCTCGGCCTCGCCCTGATGACCACCCTGCAGGCCGCCACCGGCTACTGGGCCGGCGGCCTCTACCTCTTCCTCGTCGGGGTCGGCTCGGGGATGTTCAACTCGCCCAACACGGCGGCGATGATGGGCACCGTGCCGACCGAGCGCCGCGGCATCGCGGCGGGCGCGAGGACGATGCTGCAGAACACCGGCGCGGTCGTCTCGATCGCCTTCGTCCTCGCGATCATCACCGCGGCGGTGCCGACCAACGTCCTCTTCAAGATCTTCTCCGGCCTCGCCGCGGGCCTGTCGAGCGCCCAACTCGACCCGTTCATCTCCAACATGCACACCGCCCTCTGGGTCCTGGCCGGGATCTCGGTGCTCGGCGCCGCGGTCTCGATGCTGCGCCCGAGCGAGAAGCAGGCGAGGCCGGTCGGAGCGCCCGAGCCGCCAGCGGCGGCGATCGAGGAGGCGATCGCCGAGGAGGTCGAGGCGACGCCATGAGCGCGGAGGCCACCAGGGCCGGCGCCGCCGGCGCCGGGCGCCCGCCGCTGAAGATCGGCGACGTCGCCAGGCTGGCCGGGACGACGCCGCGGACGATCCGCTACTACGAGGAGATCGGCCTCCTCCCCGCCGCCGGCGGCCGCGAGCCGGGCACCCACCGGACCTACTCGCAGGCGGACGTCGACCGGCTGGTCGAGGTGATGCGGCTGCGGACCCTGCTCGGGGTCTCGCTCGACGGCCTGAAGGACCTCGTCGAAGCCGAAGACAACCGCGCGGCACTGCGGCGCGAGTGGCACGAGGGCGTCGCCGACCCGGTCCGCCGCCGCGAGATCCTCGAATCGCTCGACTCCCACGCCGAGCGGCAGCTGAAGATGGTGCGGGCGCGCCGCGACGAGATCGCCACCCTCGAAGCGGAGCTGCTGGAGCGGCGCGCACGCATCGGCCGGCGGCTGCGCGAGCTGGAAGAGGAGCCCGCCAGGGCGTAGGTGGTTGTTGCCGCGGCCGGGCGTTGTGCTCGGGCGTGGTTCGGGAGCGGACCGGCCGTCCGCGATGCGTCCCGGGCGTCTCGGGGCGGCCCTGGCAGGTTGTGACCGCCACGAGACGCCCGGGACGTGGGGGTTCCGTGGGGAAGCGTGCACAGGGACGGAAGGAACTCCGGGCTTCCGTGACCCTTCTGCCAGGAACGTCACGGGTCCACATCGGGCGGAGGGACGTCCGTGCACTTGTGCCCCCCATGGGCGGCACAAGTGCACGGACGTCGTGGCGGTGATGTGGAGGTGGGACGAGACCGTGACCTCCCATGGGTCTTCGTCACGGAACCTGCGCCGACAGCCGGAGGAGGGGCCGCCGGCCGGCGACGGCGTGGTTCCCGGGGAAGGTCACGGGGACGGGAGGAACTCCGGGCTCCCGTCACCCTTTTGCCCGATTCGTCACGGGTCCTCATGGCTTCGGTCACCTGGATCCGGGTCCCGATGCCTCCGTTCGCTGCTTGTACCGCTATACGGTAGAAACAGCGAACGGAGGTCCCGGACGCCCGAGGGCCGGGACCGGGACGTTCCATACGTCTTCGTCACGGGATCCGGGCCTTCGTCACGGACCATGCGCCGAACCCTCCCCTCTCCCCCTGGACCCGGCCATCTCGGTGGCCGCCTCAACCTGCCCGGTCGCCGCCGAGATGGCCGGGCGCAACTCGGACGGCCGCCGGCTCCGGGCGACAGCCTCAGGCGGTGCCCGTCCGGAGGAATCAGCCACCTGGAGCAATCCCTAAGACCGGTCTAGAACGTTCGTTTGTTGTCGGTATGAGGGGTGTAAGGCGTGACCGATCCGGTTACGTTAAGTCGAGGTTTGGCCGATAAAGGGGCACTGAACGGTGATTAGGCAGGCGCGCACTTATCTCGCTGGGGCG
>DASZUH010000175.1:0-7450 GCA_035547715.1 Solirubrobacterales bacterium | reverse complement strand
TAGGCCTTCGTCTTCGCCTTCAGCGAGGCACCGGCGCCGGGTGCCGGGGCGACGTGTTCGACTTCGTATTCCGGCCCGATGGCGAGCGCGGCGGTCGGGGTCACGAGCAGCGTCAGCACGCCGAGCAGGACGGCGATTCTGGTGTTGATCTTCATGTCCCTCCTGGTGGGTGGGGCCCTGACGGGCCGTTGGGGTCTTGAAACCCATTCAAGGACGGCCGATGCGGCCGGCCGGGGAAAATCCGGTGATCGACGCGGGCCGGGAAGGTCGAGCGCTCAGAAGATGTCGAAGCAGCCGTAGACCATGTAGAGCGGGTTGGTGACGCGGCCGCCGTCGATGCCCTTCATCGTCATGCCGCCGATGAAGGCGGGCGGCGACTGGGCCTTATAGCAGCCGTCCGATTCGAGGCTCACGTCGTACTCGACCGAGGTCGCGCTGAACGGCACCCGGTGGCCCTGCGGCAGGTAGACGTTGACGCTGCAGTTCCAGTCGTCCGGGCCTTCGGCCCTGGTCGCGCGACGGTTGCAGTCGGGGAGGATGTCGAGCCTGGCGCCGGCCGGGGCGTGGCGGCCGATCAGTTCCTGCTGCAGCAGCGTCAGGTTGTTGAACTCTTCGCCGATCGCGGCGCTGAGCCGGTGCTCGGTGTCGCCGGTCGGACCCGCGTTGCCGAGCAGCGCCAGGACCGCGACCAGGGCCGCCGTCGCCGCCACCGCCCGCGCCGGCGTGCGCCAGTCGCGCCCGCCGCTCTCGGCGCTCGCGAGTAAGTCCCGCCGCCGCAGGATCCGCCAACTCGCCCAGACGCAGGCGACGATCCAGCCGACGCTGACCAGGCTCGACACCACCAGCGGCCCGTAGAAGCGGTGGGCGGTGAAGAGGCCGTGCCAGCCGAGGAAGGCCGAGCCGGGGAGGATCTGGTGCATGATCACGCCCCTGCCGATCAGGTTGAGGAGCTGGGTCAGCAGGGCGACGAGCAGCGGGCCGAGGACGCCGACGATGCCGTTGCGGCCGGCGATCGAGAAGAGCACCGCGATGCTCGTGTAGGCGAGCGTCGGCAGGATGCAGAGCAGCCAGCTCAGCACGGTGAGGAGGAGCGCTTCGCCGGTCGGGGCGGTGACGCCGGAGAGGTTGATCAGCGGGTGGGCGCCCATGAAGACGACCCCGGCGACGATGCTCGCCGTCGCCAGCAGCAGCGTGAGCGCCACCGACAGCGCGCAGGCGGCGAGCAGCTTGGCGAGGAAGACGTCGGTGCGGGTGGCGCCGCGCGTGAGGATCGTCTTCCAGGTGCCGTGGCGGTCCTCGGAGGCGAAGAGGTCGCCGCCGACCAGCCCGGCGATCACCGGCAGCCCCCAGTTGCCGGCGAAGCTGAGCAGGACGAGCGAGAGGGCGAAGCCGGAGGAGTGGACGTAGGCGCCGAAGAGGGCGTCGTTGGGGGTGCCGCTCTGGACCCTTCAGCACGGCGGCGAAGGCGAGCGGGCAGACGACGCAGGCGAGCGCCAGGAGGCGGACGAGGAGCTGCGCCGCCAGCTTGCGCAGCTCGACCCGGAAGGCGTTCCAGATCGGGTCCTGGCCGCCGATCGGGCGGGCGGTGGCCGCGGGCGCGGGTGGGGCGACCGAGTTCACGCGCCGGCCGGCACCGTCTCGGCGAGCTCCTCGGGCGCGAGGTCCTCGATCCCGCCGCCGCCGTCGCTGGTGAGGGCGAAGAACATCGTCTCCAGCGGGCTCGTCAGCAGGTAGAGCCGGCGCACGGCGACGCGGGCGCCGCCGAGGGCGAGGACGAAGTCGTCGAGCCAGAACGGGGTCGACCACGTCGACGGCCATCGCGGCCCGGCCTTCGTGATCAGCCCGTACTCGAAGGGCGGCGTCGACGACGAGTACGCCTCGCAGCCGAACATGGTGCGGACGATCGAGCAGATCCTCGGCATCCAGCCGATGAACCAGGAGGACTACGCGGCCGAGCCGATGTACGCGGCGTTCACCGAACGGCCGGACTTCGCCCCCTACACGGCCGAACCGAACCGGATCCCGCTGACGCTCGGCGTCGAAGGGCTGCCGCAGACGCTGCCGTCGGGGTCCAGGTCGGGCTCGACGCCTCAGTACAACGTGCCGGCGCCGATGGCGAAGGTGAGCAAGGCCTGGACGCAGTGGAAGGACCGCCAGCCTTTCGAGGGCAAGGACGGCAGGCCCGACTCGGCGAAGCCGCTCCTCCTCGATCGCTTCGACTGGTACTCGGCGCACGACTGGAGGCGCGCCTATCCCGGCGATCCGAAGGTCTACCGGCCGCGCGAAGTGCCGGGCGGCAGGCTGCCGGCCGCGGTGACGGGCGACTGAGGCCCCGGCTGCCCCCTCCGTGTCGGGCGAAGGAGCGTTCGTGCGGTTGTGCCTCCTATGGCCGCGCCCTTGCGGCTGTTCCTTTTCGCCGGCATTCCGGCAAAAGGAACAGCTGGACCGGGAGCTCGTCGGTGCCCCGCTCGCCTACAGGTCCGGGATCAGCAGGACGGCCGAGCGGGGGCGGGGCTCGGCGGTGCCGGCGAGGAGCTGCCAGGAGGTGGCGGGCATGATCCGCAGGACGCCCGGTCGGGGCGGCTCGAGGCCTGCCGGGCCGAGGTCGCCGGCCTCGACCGCGGCGCCGGCGATGCGGCGGCCGAGGTCGATCGCCAGCCCGTCGGCGTCGAAGGCGCCGCCGGCGCGGCCGTCGGCCTCGCGGACCACCTCGACCTCGCGCAGCGCCGGGTCGGTGCCGAGCAGGATCGCGACCGGGACCGCGAGGCCACCGGCGATCGCCTCCGCGTCGCTGCCGAACGGCGTCGCCTCGGCGGCCCTCGAGGCGCCGAGAACGACCAGGGAGGCGCGCTGCTCGGTCGCCACGTTGACGACCCCTTCGGCGAGCGCGTGGTGGACCAGGAGCCGCGGCTCGGGGTCGACGCCGGTCGCGTAGCCGGCCGCCAGCAGCTCCGCGAGGCGCGGTTCGAGCTCCGCCTCGGTGCCGCGCGGCGCCGCCAGCAGGCCGCGCACGACGCCGCCGTCGGCGGCGGCGATCCGCGCCGCCAGGGCGAAGGCGAGCTCCGCCTGGGCCGAGTCGGTGAGGACGACGAGGACGCGGGCGCCGAGCCGCTGGCCGACCGCCTCGGGGGTCGGCACGATCGGCACCGCGCGGTCGACCAGCAGGGTGCCGACGACGATCGAGACGAGGATCAGCACCAGCGCCGCGTTGACCACCGACTGGTCGAAGAGGCCGATGTTGAAGCCGACGATCGTCGCCGCCAGGGTCGCCGCCGCCTGCGGCACGGTCAGGCCCAGCATCAGCGTCGCCTGCGGGCCGCTGTAGCCGAGCGCGAGGCGGGCGATCCCGGCCGAGGCCGCCTTGCCGGCGAGGCTGGCGACGATGAAGAGGCCGGCCAGCTTCAGCGTCTCGCCTTCGACCATCACCTTCGGGTCGAGCAGGAGGCCGACCGAGACGAGGAAGATCGGCACGAAGACGGCGCTGCCGAAGAAGTCGATCCGGTCCATCAGCGGGCCCTCGTTCGGGACCAGCCGGTTGAGCGCGAGGCCGGCGAAGAAGGCGCCGACGATCGGCTCGATGCCGAAGATGTCGGCGACGGTCCCGGCGGCGAGGAAGGAGGCGACCGCGAGCAGGTAGCGGACGACCCGATCGGTGCCGAGGTAACGGAAGGCGAGGCGCGCCAGCCGCGGCAGGAGGAAGAGCGTGAAGACGACCAGCACGGCCAGGCCGAGCACGATCTGGGCCGCGATCGAGGCCGGCGAGCCGCCTGCCACCTGGGTGCCGGAGACGGCGGCGAGGACGACCAGCGCGGCGGTGTCGGTGAGGACGGTGGCGCCGACGGCGGTGGCGACGCCGCGGTCGGCCGCCAGCCCGGCGGCGCGCGCGGTCGGGTAGAGCAGCAGGGTGTGGGAGGAGAGCAGCGCGCCGAGCAGCAGCGCCGCCGCCGGGACCCAGCCGAGCGCCAGCCCGATCACGGTCCCGAAGAGCATCGGCAGGGCGAAGGTGAGGACGCCGTAAACGAGCACCGCGCGGCGATGGATGCGGACCAGCGCCAGGTCGAGCTCGACCCCGGCGACGAACATCAGGTAGAGCAGACCGAGCTGACCGAGGTCGGGGACGGTCGTGTTGCCGGCGCCGATCAGGTTGAGCCCGTAGGGCCCGATGACGAAGCCGCCGACCAGCAACCCGATGATCCCCGGGATCCGCGCCCGCGTCATCAGCGGCGGCCCGACGATGACGACGAGGAAGAGGATCAGGAACTCCCAGGTCGCCCCGCTCGGCGATTTGAGCGAGACGGCGGCGAGGGCGGGCGAGAGGGCGTCGGGCATCAGTGCAGGGTGGTGTGGAGGAGGGGGATTTCCGCTTCCGCGTTCGCCGCTTCGGCCCCGACCCATTCTTCGAGCAGGCTTTCGATCGTGCCGTCGGCGGTGAGCGCGCGGATCGCCGAGTCGACCGCCTGGCGGTTCGAGGAGCCCTTCGGCAGCGCCACCGCTAGGGCCTCCTTGTCGGGCAGCTGGGCGACGGCTTCGAGCCTGCCGTGCGACTGGTTGGCGATCGCGACGGCGAGCGGCAGGTCGAGCAGCGTCGCCTCGATCTCGCCCTTCTTGAGCGCCGCGACCACCTCCTGCTGGCCGTCGAAGAGCACCTCTTCTTCTTCCGGCACGATCTGGTCTTCGATCGTTTCGACGAAGGTGGTCGACTGGATCGCGCCCCAGCGGAGTTCCTGGGCCGTCTTCAGGTCGGGCACTTCGGTGCCGGCGCGGACCAGCACGGTCGGCGCCGATTTGAGGTAGGAGGTCGAGAATTCGAGGTGTTCTTCGCGTTCGGAGGTCGGCGTGATCAGGTCGATCCCGACGTCGGCGCCACCGAGGTGGCCGCGGACCAGGCGGTGGAAGTGGACGATCTTCACCGCGACCCGGTCGAGGCCGAAGCGCGCCGCCAGTTCCCGCGCCAGCTCGTACTCGAAGCCGCCGGTCGGGTGCGAGGGCGTGCCTTCCCAGAAGCCCGGGCTGGGGACGGCCGAGGTGGCGACCGTCAGGACGCCGGGCGTCGCGGGCGTGAATTCCCCGGCCGAGGCCGAGATCGACCCGCAGCCTCCGAGGGCCGCCGCGACGAGCAGGGCGAGCGCGACGCCCGCGAAGCGCGCTCTCAGTGCCCGGTCTCCACGAGGTTCATCCGGGGAAGCGTATTGGCGGCCGCGGAGGAGGGGTGGCCAGGCGCCGCCGGGGCGGCCCCGGCACGCGACGGTGCCGGCCGCCTGCGGTGGAGGGTCAGGGGGGACGGTGCCCTCGCCACCCGGCGTCTTACGCGCAAATGGCTTGTTTAAGCCGATCGTTAGGGTTCTTACGAGTTCATTACGGCGCTCGCGGCGGCGTCCCGATCCCTACGATCGGCCGCGTGCCCGATCCCTCCTCGCAGGTGCCGGCCGTCGCCCCTCCGAGCCTCGACTCCGAGTCGGCACGCTGGCTCGCCGCCCTGCGCGGATCGCGCCGCGAGGCGGCGGTGGCCGAGCTCCACGGCCGGCTTCGCAAGATCGCCGGCGCCGAGGTGAGCCGACGTCATGGCCGGATCCCCTTCGGCGGCCCCGAGCTCGACGACGTCGTCACCGCGGCCGCCGACGACGCGACCGTCGCCGTCCTCGCCAAGCTCGACGACTTCCGCGGCGAAAGTCGCTTCACCACCTGGGCGGCGAAATTCGCGATCCTCGAGGTCTCCAACAAGGTCGGCCGTCACCTCTGGCGCGCGGGCGGCGTCCACCTCGACCCCGACGCCTGGGAGCGGATGCCCGATCGCTTCGGGCTCGGTCCCGGCCGCGAGGCCGAGACGCGCGAGGTGCTCGCGGGCCTGCGCCGTGCCGTCGCCACCGAGTTGAGCGAGCGCCAGCGCCGGGTCTTCGAGGCGATCGTCCTCAACGAGGTGCCGCTCGACGTGCTGACGGTCGAGCTCGACACCAACCGCAACGCGATCTACAAGACCCTCTTCGACGCCCGACGTAAGTTGCGGGCGGCACTCGTCGCGGATGATCTTGTAGATCCCTGATGCCCGACCCCGCCCCCGACAAGGACGCCCTCGCGCGTCTCCTCGCCACCGACCCGGCCGACGTCGGCTGCGCCGAGACGCTGGCACTGCTCGACGTCTACGTCGACGCGCTCCTCGCCGGGGGCAGCGTCGAGAGGACCTATCCCGGCATCGCCGCCCACCTGCGCGACTGCGCCCCCTGCGCGGAGGACCTCGCCGGCCTGCTGGCGGCCGTCCGCGCCGAACGCGACGCGGACCCGGGCCGGGGACGCTGACCCGGATCGGCGACGCCGGGGACCTAGACGGAGAGGTCGGGGAGCTCCTGGCGCTGGGTGAGGAGCGGCGCGTAGAGGTCGCCTTTGGCGGCGATCCGCGCCAGCACGTCGTCGACGGTGAAGACGAGGGCGCCGGCGTCCTTCGCGTCGAGTGCCGCCTCGAGCTCCTTCCATTCGACCGGCGTCGAGGCGGTCGGCCGTTCACGGGCGCGCACGCTGTAGACCGAGGCGGTGGTCCTGTGGGGGTCGTTCTGGCTCCAGTCGATCAGCACCTTGCCCGCGCGTTTCGACCTGGCCTGCTTCGAGATCACCTCGTCGGGGAAGCGCTTCTCGAAGGTCTCGGCAAGTGCCTTGGCGAAGGGCCGCGACTCGGCGAAGGTGACTGTGCCGTTCAGCGGCACGTGAAGGTGGATGCCCTTCGAGCCCGAGGTCTTCGCGTAGGAATCGAGCCCGAGTTGGATGAGGAGCGAGCGGATCTGGAGCGCGACCCGGGCGCAGTCGAGGACGTCGGCGGGGGCGCCGGGGTCGAGGTCGAAGACGATCGAGTCGGGGTGGTCCTGGTCGTCGACCCGCGCCAGCGCGATGTGCAGCTCGATGTTCGCCAGGTTGGTCGCCCAGATCAGGCTCGGCAGGTCTTCGATCAGGGTGTAGTCGATCTCGCCGTTGTGGGTGTCCGACCAGATCCGCGCCGTCGCCACCCAGTCGGGCCGGTGCTTCGGGCTGCGCTTCTCGTAGAAGAATTTGCCCCCGACCCCGTCGGGATAGCGTTTCAGCGTCACCGGCCGGCCGTGGAGGTGGGGGAGCAGGACCTCGGCGAGGTCCGCGTAGGCGTCGATCAGATCGCCCTTGGTGAAGCCGGTGGCGGGGTAGAGGACCTTGTCGAGGTTGGAGACGGTCAGCTCCCGGCCGCCGACCACGAGCCGGAATTTGTTCTTCGCGATCGGCTCGGCGGTGGCGGTCAGCGAGCCGCCGAGACCGTTCTTGTAGCGGGCGGCGGACATGAGGGCCCAGTGTCGCGCAAGTGGGTCCATGTGTGGATGCAGGGGGTGCGGTTGTCGGGGGCGGAGTGGGCGGCCGAGGGGGTCGCGGGGTCCGGCGGCGACTCGTGGCCACGGCGGCCGTCCGCGGTGCGTCCCGGGCGTGGGGGGGGGGGCCC
>DASZUH010000174.1:0-4289 GCA_035547715.1 Solirubrobacterales bacterium | reverse complement strand
TGCGTTCGTCGCTTGACCACCATGGGCGTACAAGCGACGAACGCACCCGGGCGAGGTAGGAGGAGGTGGGGAGGGATCGTGACCTTCCATGGGTCTTCGTCACGGACCCTGCGCGCCCGGGCCCTTCCGGTCACGGGGACGGGAGGAACTCCACGCTCCCGTCACGGTCCCGTGCCCACGCCATGTTGATGGGCCGAAAACTCCCCATACAGGGGCGTTTTCGGCCCATCAACATGGCGGGTGCCATGGACTGCGGGCGTTCGTGACGGAACCTGCGCCTCTCTCTCATGGGACGCACGGACCCTCGGCCTCTCCCCGCACCCTCGGCCGTCCCGGCCACGGCCACAGCCCGCCAGGGTCGTGGACGGGACGGCCGCGTCCCGTTCCCTTCCGCCCTGGGAACCGGCTTGAGGCGCCTACCCCAGCGCGTCCTTCACCGCGCCCAGCGCCTTTTCGACGCCGGCGCGGTCGACGTCGAGGTGGGTGACCATGCGGACGCGGCCTTCGAGCAGGCTCACTTCGACGCCTGCGGCGGCGAGCTTGTCGTGGAGGCCTGCGGCGTCGGCGACGTCGAAGATGACGATGTTGGTCTCGACCGTGGTCGGGTCGATCTCGACGCCGTCGATCTCGGCCAGGCCCTCGGCCAGGAACCTGGCGTTGGCGTGGTCGTCGGCGAGGCGCTCGACGTTGTGCCGGAGGCCGTAGCGGGCGCCCGCGGCGACGATCCCCGCCTGGCGCATCGCGCCGCCCAGCATCTGCTTGTAGCGCCAGGCCTCCTCGATCAGCTCCCGGGAGCCCGCCAGGCAGGCGCCGATCGGCGCGCCGAGACCCTTGGAGAAGTCGATCCAGGCGGTTTCGAAGCCGGCCGCGTAGGTGGCGGCGCCGACGCCCGAGGCGACCGTCGCATTGAGAAGGCGGGCGCCGTCGAGGTGGGTGCGCAGGCCGAACTCGCGCGCCACGCCGAGGACGTCCTCGATCTGCTCCAGCGGCCAGACGCGGCCGCCGCCGAGGTTCGTCGTCTGCTCGACCGCGACGAGGCGCGAGCGCGGTTCGTGGCGGTCGCGCGGGTCGCGCATCCGGGCGCGCAGGTCGGCACCGGTGAACATGCCGCCATCGCCGTCGATCGGCATGATCATCGCCCCGCTGAAGGCCGCGGCGCCGCCGGCCTCGGCGGTGATCGGGTGGGCGACCCGGTGCAGGTACATCTCGTCGCCCAGCGGCCGGATGTGGAGGCGCACGGCGATCTGGTTGCACATCGAGCCCGAGGGCAGGAAGATCGCCGCCTCCTTGCCGAGCAGCTCGGCGACTTCCTCGCAGAGCGCGTTGACGGTCGGGTCGAGACCGCGCTGCTCGTCGCCGACCTCGGCGCTCGCCATCGCCCGGCGCATCGCCTCGCCGGGCCGGGTCTGGGTGTCGGAGTAGAGATTGATCACGGAGTCAGGCATAGGTCCCGCAACCTAGTGAACCGACTGCGTGGGCTCCCCGGCGCGCGTAAGGGGTCGGGCCCGAGGAGTAAGGGGTCGGGCCCGAAAAGCGTAGGAATTCGCCCGATGTGCGGGCCTTTTCTCAGGCGTAGCTTGGACTTACACACCGAGCGAAAGGCGTGACGATGAACCCCAACCAGATGATGATCGCGAAGGCGATGGTGGCCCAGGAGGCGCTCCGCGACGAGGCGCGCCGGTCGCGCGAAGCGCGTCGCTCCCCGCGGCGCAGGAAGCGGACTCGGACGGACGACGCGCGCGCCAAGGGCCACGGCATCCTCGACATCTTCGGGCTCGCGCTGTCCGGACGGCGATAATCGCCGGGTGGCGACCCGGGTAAGCGCAAGCCGCCTGATCGGCCGAGCCGGCGAGCTCGCCGAGCTCGAGGCAGCGTTCGACGAGGCCGCCGGCGGGGCGGCCTCGTTGGCGTTCCTGGCGGGCGAGTCGGGCGTCGGCAAGTCGCGCCTCCTCCACACCTTCCTCGACCGCGCCCGCGAACGGGGCGGCTGCGCGATCGGCGGCGAGTGCGTCGAGCTCGGCAGCGACGAGCTGCCCTACGCGCCGCTGGTCTCGGCCCTGCGCGGTCTCGTGCGGGAGAATGACCGCGTCCTCGGCCGCCTCTCCCCCGCCACCCTGCAGGGCCTGGCGCAGCTGACCCCGGAGATCGACCCGGAGGCCGCCGCGGCGCCCGACGAGGACCGCCACCGGCCCTTCGAGGCGCTCCTCACCCTGCTCGAAACGATGGCCGAGGAAGTGCCGATGGTCCTCTGGCTCGACGACGCCCACTGGGCCGACCACGCGACCCGCGACTTCCTCGCCTTCCTCGCCGCCAGCCTCCCCGACGAGGTGCGCCTGCTGACCGTGATCGCCTACCGCTCCGACCAGCTGCACCGTCGCCACCCGATGCGGCCGCTGCTCGCCGAGCTGGGGCGCGGGCGCCGGGTGCGGCGACTCGACCTCGGCCCCTTCGACCGCGGCGAGGTCGCCACCCAGCTCTCGGACATCCTCGGCGCCGCGCCGGACTCGGAGATCGTCGAGCGCTTCTTCGAGCGCGGCGAAGGCAACCCGCTCTTCACCGAGGAGCTGCTCGCCGCGGGCGCCGACGGGCGCGGCCGCCTCCCCTCCACCCTCCGCGACGCGCTCCTGCTGCGGATCGAACGCCTCCCGGACGAGGCGCGCGCCGTGTTGCGGCTGCTCGCCGTCGCCTCGCGCCTCGAGCACCCGCTCTTCGCCGCCGTCTGCGGCCTCGACGAAGCGCAGCTCGCCGCCGGGCTGCGCGAGGCGGTCGAGGCGCAGGTGATCGTCGTCGACGCCAACGACCGCTACGGGTTCCGCCACGCGCTCCTACGCGAGGTGATCTACGACGACCTGCTGCCCGGCGAGCGCGCCGAACTGCACCAGCGGCTGGCGCAGGCGCTCGAGGCGGGCCTCGGCGACCCGCCCGACGACGCGATCCGCACCGCCGCCGTCGCCCATCACTACAACGCCGCGGGCGACCAGCCGCAGGCGCTGCGCAGCGCCGTCGCCGCCGCCCGCGCGGTCGAACGCGGCGGCACGCCCGGCGCCGCGGCGGCGCTCTACGACCGGGCGCTGGCGCTCTGGGCGCGGGTCGAGGAACCGGCCAAGCTGGCGGGGCTCGAACACGTGGCGCTGCTCGCCCGCGCCGCCCGCGCCCACGGCCTGAACGCCGACGAGGGCCACGCGATCACGCTGTACGACCGGGCGCTCGACGAGGTCGACGAGACCGAGCAGCCGCACTTCTTCGCCCTCCTCCTCGCCGAAATCGCCTCGATGCGCTGGGCGATGGGCCAGGCCGAGAAGGCGCGCGCCAACCTCGACCGGGCGCTCGCCCTCCTGCCCGAGTCCGAACCGACGCCGGAGCGGGCGATGATCCTCGAGCTGAAAGCGCGCTTCCTGCTGCTCCAGGGCCGCTTCGCCGAAAGCCGCGACGCCGCCGACGAGGCACTGGGCGCGGCCGAGGCGGCGGCGGTCGAAGGCACCGAAGCGCTGATCCTCAACCGGCTCGGGCTCGCCCTCTTCTACCTCGGCGAAGAGCAGCGCGGCCACGAGGTGATGCTCAAGTCGATCGCGCTGGCGCGACGCTCGGGCTCCAACGACCAGCTGGCGACGGCCTTCGTCAACTACGCCGGCGCGCTGCTCTACTCGGGGCGCGGCGAGGAGGCCGACGAGATCGCCGCGCAGGGGGCGAAGGAGGTGACGCCGGGAGACCGCTCGGCGCTCTGGATCGCCTGCGCGCGCTCGGAGATCGCCTTCGACCTCGGCCGCTGGGACGAAGCCGAAGAGCTGCTGCCGGCGCGCAACGTGCAGACCGGCGCGACGCTCTCGAACCTGCTGCTGCGGCGCGCCGGCCTGATGCTCGGCCGCGGCGACACGGTGGCCGCGCGCAAGGTGCTCGAACACGGGCGCGACCTGATCGCCGACTCGGTCGAGCCGCAGTACATCGCCCCGGCGGGCGCGCTGACGGTCGAACTGGAGCTGCGCGACGGCAACATCGCGGCGGCCCGGGCGGCGGCGGAAAAGGCGATCGACCAGCTCGAGTTCTGCAGCGACGACGCGGCGCGGATGGCGCAGATCTCCGCGGCGGCGACGATGGTCGAGGCCGAGGCGGCGGAGCGGGCGCGCGACCTCGGCGACGCGACCGAGCTGGCGGCCGCGGTGGCGCGGGCCGAGCTGGCGGTGGCCCGCACCGCGGCGGCGGCCGAGGAGGTCGGGCGGAGGCTGGAGCGCGCCTACGCGCTCGACGCCGAAGCCGACCTGGCGCGGGCGCGCCGCGACGCGGACGCGCCC
>DASZUH010000173.1:0-10114 GCA_035547715.1 Solirubrobacterales bacterium | reverse complement strand
AGTGGCCGGGGCCGGACTTGAACCGGCGACACCTCGATTTTCAGTCGAGTGCTCTACCAACTGAGCTACCCAGCCGCGGCGCCCCGGAGGGCGGTCAGAGGCCAAGCGGAGCCGACCCCGAGTGGGGCATTGTATAGGCGAGAACAGGGCGACGGAGGGGTCGACTTCGTCCGGATCCGCGAGGGCCACGATCTCGTCCCGTTGCCGAGGGGCCTGCCCGATGAGAGGGTGATGCCTTCTACGGGGCAGGTCAGCCCTCGGCGACTCCCTGGAGCCAGGCGATGCCAGGGCCTTCGTTCAGCCGGCGAGCCGGGCGCTGATGCAGGCGACATGGCGCCGGTCGGTGCCACAGCAGCCGGCGACCACGCGCAGGTCCGGCAGCCGCGGCTCGAGGGCGGCGTATTCGGCGCCCAACTCCTCCGGGTCGCCGGCATCGAGCTCCTCGGCTTCGTCGAGTTCGGCGTGACTGCGGCGTGAGGCGTTGGCGCGAATGCCGCCGATCCGGCTCAGCCAGGCCTCGCCGCCGGCCAGCTCGGCGGCGAAGTGGGTCGGGTGGGCGCAGTTGATCATCTGGTAGAGCGCCGCGCCGCCGGTTTCGTCGTCGAGACGTTCGACCGCCTCCCGCAGCGGCTCGCCGCTCGGCAGGCGACCGTCGGCCTCGACGGTGAAGGAGACCGAGACCGGCAGCCCGACCGCGGCGGCGGCGCGGACGATCCCGACCCCCTCCTCGACATAGGTGATCGTCATGCTGCTGATCATGTCGACGCCCTCGGCAGCGAAGACGGCGATCTGTCTCGCGTGGTAGTCCTCGGCTTCGGCGGCCGAGAGGAACGAGTCGGGGCTGTAGGCGTCCCCCTCGGGACCGATCGTGCCGGCGATCGCGACCGGTACCTCCCCGGCCGCCCCCGCGCAGACGTCGCGGGCGAAGGCGACCGCCTCGCGGTTCAGGTCGGCGACCTCGGCCGCGGAATAGCCGAGCGCCTCGCCCCACCTCCCGCTCGCCCGCCAGGTCGGTGGGTCGAAGAGAAAGCCGGTGCCATGCGCAGCGGCGATCGCCAGGAAGCCCTCGTAGTAACGGCGGAGAGCAGCCCGTCCGGCCTCGTCGCGCAGCAGTGGAAAGGCGGCGAATTCCGGCAGCTCGAGACCCTCCTCGAAGATCATCACGGTCTCCAGGCCGCCGTCGCCGATGAATAGTTGCGAACCGTCGGGCAGCGCCATCGGTGAAGGCCATTGTCGGGGGCCACCATGCCCGCTGTCAATCGTCGCCGCCGGCCCGCCCGCGGCCGACCGCGAGACGTCCGGCCGGTTCGGCGATTCGGCTTTCCCGCGAGCGGGACGGCGAGACCGATGAGGAGGAGCGAAGTGAGCGAGAAGCTGCAGGTTCGGGGGTCAACTTCACCGCGCCGAGCTCGACCGGCTCCGCGCGCCGGTCGCGCGGCATGCTCCCGTTCCTAGGTCTGGTCGTCCTGCGAGGTCGAGTTCCGGGGCCCGGCCGGCGGCGCGAGCGCGGCGAAGGCCTCGTCGACGAGGTCGCCGAGGTCGAGGCGGCCGTCGCCGGCCGTCCACCGCTCGGACGCGACGTTGAGGCAGTCGACCGCCGCCGCGGCGCGCACCGCGGCGGCGACGTCCACGCCGGAACCGGCTCGCCGCCGCGGCGTCTCGCGGTCGGCGAGAGCCTGCGCCAGCGCCGGGCGCCAGGCGGCCTGGCGCTCTCGACAGCCGGCGCAGAGCGTCGGCGTCTCGAAGATCATCCGGGAGCGGGCGAGGACATCGGCGGGATCGGCGCGGTGGTCGGCGATCAGCGGGTCGAACGCCCGTCGCAGAGCGGTCCAGTCTTCCTCGGCCGCGGGCCGGGCACGCAGCGCCGACTCCACCCGCCCACCCTGCTCGTCGACGAAACCGAGTACGGGATCCTCCTTGCTCGCGAAGTAACGCAGGAAGGTGCTGCGCGACACCCCGGCCGCGGCGGCGACGTCGTTGACGGTCACCTGGTCGAACCCGTCGCGACGGAAAACCTCGAAGGCGACCTCGGCCAGCGTCGCCCGCACCGCGGCGCGGGCGATGTCCCTCGTCGGACTGGCGATCGTCGCCGGATCCCCGATCGACGCGGTCGCGGTCTCGATCGGGCCCGGAGAGGCCGGTGGAATACGGCTCTGATTTTGCGACGATGGCACGGACATAGAATAAAGTGTTGTTGGTGAGATCGGATGTCATCCTCGGACCGATGTCCCAGGAAGTTCCGGTCGGGACAAAGAGCCGTGATCGACAGAAGAGGAGCTCGACCGAACATGACGACCACCACACTGGGAACGATCGGTGCCGGCAACATCGGCGGCACCGTCGCCCGCCTCGCCACGGCAGCGGGCATCGACGTCGTGCTGAGCAACTCCCGTGGGCCGGACACCCTGAGCGATCTGGTCGCCGAGCTGGGCGAGCATGCCCGGGCGGCGACGGCCGCCGAGGCCGCGCAGGCCGCGGAGCTGGTCGTCGTCAGCGTTCCGTTCGGAGCCTATGTCGACCTGCCGGTCGAGGCGCTGGCCGGACGGACGGTGATCGACACCACCAACTACTACCCCGAACGGGACGGTCAGATCGCCGACCTCGACGACGGCACCGTCACCTCCAGCACGCTCCTGCAGCGACGCCTCGGCGACTCCCGCGTCGTCAAGGGTTTCAACAACATCGACTTCGTCCGCCTTCTGCGGCTGGCACGGCCGGCCGGCGCCCCTGACCGCAGCGCCCTGCCGATCGCCGGCGACGACGCCGACGCCAAGGCCGAGGCGACCCGGCTGCTCGACGCGCTCGGCTACGACGCCGTCGACATCGGCACGCTGGCCGACAGCTGGCGCTCCGAACCCGATACCCCGGTGTACGTCGACCCCTATCTGGGGCCTCGACCCGAGGACGCCGAGTCCTCCGAGGACCCCTATGCCTGGTTCCGCGCGGCCCCCGGAGTACCGGTCCCGGCCGGCCGGGTACGCGAGCTGGTGGACGCGGCGACCCGCGGCTGAAGGAAGCGGTGGAGCCGGTGAATCACACGCAGCCTCGACCGGTCGACGCCGGCCTCGTGTGGATCGTCAGCCGGGCGCGACCGGCCGATCGGGATCCTCGAAGACGGCGGCGATACGTCGCATCACGTCGGTGGCGATAGCCAGGCCGCGGGGATCGACGTCGCCGAGCGCCGCCTGCCAACGTTCTGTCCAGAAAGCCCGCCTCGACTCGACGATCCGCCGGCCCTCGTCGGTCAGGGCCACCATCACCACGCGGCGGTCGCTGTCGGACCGCACCCGGCGCACGAAGCCGTCGCCGACCAGCGCCTCGATCATCCGCGAGATGCTCGGCGCGGTGAAGCCCGCGGCGAGGGCGAGCTCTCCGGTCGAACTGGCCTCGGTCTCGCTCAGGACGTCGAGGAGCTCGAACCGAGAATGGCCGATCTGGCCGCCCGGCAGGTGACTGTCCCGGCCGCGGAGTTTGCGCAGGTTGCGGTCGGCCCGTTTGAAGGCGAGCCCGAGGGCCTTGAGTCCCTCCTCGTCCAGTTCGTCGCCCTCTTTGAGGCCCATGGCGACAGGATTTTATTCCCGGCGATGCTCATATGCGCGACCACCCGGCCCGTCGGAGGGCCTCCGACGGCTCCCGTTCCGAGGCCCGGCGACGACCATGCGCCGACTGCGCGATCCCACCGGATCACGGCGCCGGGAGGGCATCTTCGTTCCACCCGGTGAAAGATGGCCCGCCGTCCCAACGACCTGTCGCCGCCGGTCCCGTCCACCTTCGAGACGTATTCCGCGACGGCCTCACGTCTCCCGGCGGCCCGGAGAGTCGGTGGCTCTCATTCCTTCCCGGCTTCCTTGGCGACGTATTCGGCGACCTTTTCGATTTCGCTCCGTCGCAGGATCCCCTTGAACGAGGGCATCTTGTCCCCACCGGATTCGACCTGTCTTTTCACCAGGTCATGATTTGGTTTGAGTTCGTCAAGATTCGGTCCCACGGCACCCGTCGTCTTCGCCGCGGCGAGGGTGTGACAGGAGCCGCAGTTGGCCGTGAATATTTCGACGGCTGAATGTGAGCCTCCGGCACCGGAGGCCGATTCTTCTTCCGGCGCGGGCGGCTTCGCCTTGAGCGAGAGGGCGTCGAGCTTCGCGTAGCCGTTATCGGTGACGGTGAAGGCGAGGTACTCGGTCCCGCCCTGTTCGTAGAGGATCGGCGGGCCGCCCATGAGCACGCCCGGGCTTTCCCAGGACCAGAGCTGTTTCCCGGTCTTCGATTCGTAGGCGTAGATGCGGTTCCCGTCCTCGCCGAAGAGGAGGCCGGTCGCCGTCGCGGTCACGCCCTCGACACAGGGGTCGCCTTCCTGGTATTCGTCCTGCCAGACCCGCTTTCCGGTCGAGACGTCGAGCGCGCTGATCAACCCCGTCCGTTCCTCGTGCGGGCCATAGTCTTCGCCCTGGGCGTAGAGCTGCGGGAAGGTTTTCGTGTTCACGGTCTGCTTGACCGTCGGCCTGGTGATCTTCGCCGTCGTGATGCCGACGTTGGCGCAGTAGTACGTCTCGCCCAGGTTCGGGTCGTAGGCGGCGCGCTCGTAGTTGAGGCCGAGGAAGTTGAAGCCCGCCGTGAATCGCTTCGAACCGTAGTAGGAGAAGGAGCACGTCATTTCGAAAGGCTTGCCGTCCGGTGCCACCTTCGGCAGCCGCTTCGGGTCCGCACAGTGAGGCGTCACTTCGCCCGCCCCGACCGGTATCGGCTCGGTCATCGGCTTGTGGCCGGTCAGCCAGAAGCCGTACTTTTCTTCGGCTTCCTTTTTCAGAGCCTTGTTGTCGGCATTCGCCAACGGCTCGTACTTGATCGGGGTCAGGGCTTCCCCGTTTTCACGGTTCAGCTCATAGATGTAGCCGCTCTTACAGCCGAAGCTGACCCCGTGCTCCATTTTTCCCTTCACTTCGTGGTCCCAGAGCACCACCGGCTGTGAGCAGTCGTAGTCCCACCGATCGTCACGCACCGCCTGGAAGTACCATTTGAGCTTCCCGGTCTTCAGGTCCAGGGCGAGCAAGCTGCTCGAGTAGAGGTCGTCGCCTCCCTGTCTGGAGCAGCAGCTCGGATACGGCTCGGCGGTCGGAACGTAGGCGATGCCGAGGTTCGTGTCGATCGCGGCGTACGCCCAGACCGCCACCCCCGGGTTGGCCAGTTCGTGGGGCCGACTCTTCGGCGTCCCCCAGGTCTTCGCCGCCGGTTCGCCGAGTTCGGGAGCCTGGTTGAAGGTCCACAGCAGCTTTCCGGTCTTGGCGTCATAGGCCTTGATCCGGCCCTTGCCGCCGCCGACGACGTTACTTCCCGAGAGCCCGGTGATGATCTCTCCGTCGTAGTAGACGGGCGTGTCCTCGGACTCCTCCAACCTGTGTTCGGTGTTGATCAGAGCTTTCCAGACGAGTTCCCCGGTCTTCTCATCGACCGCCACCAGGTAGCCACCGGGCTCCTCGACGAAGACGAGGCCGTCCCCCACCGACTCGCCCTGGTCGCCGTGGGAGGTGGGATTGGGGATGGTCAGTTCGGATGCTGTTTTCTGCCACAGCTGCTTGCCGGTGGTGGCGTCATAGGCGCCGATCGTGGGGTCGTTCGAGCTCGACGCCGCATAGACGACGCCGTCCACCTCGACCGGGTTCACCCAACGGCCACTGCCCTGCACCTTCGGTGGATCGAGCGGCGCTTCAAATTCGAGATTCAGGCCGGAGACGTTTTCGGGCGTGATTTCGGTCGTGGTCGAGTAACGCTGGTTGCTTAGATTCCCGCCGTCCGTCGGCCATTCCGAGGACGGTTCGACCAGATCTTCCCCGGATTCCCCGGTCGATGCGGTGGGTTCACCCGCTTCGCCTTCGCCCGAAGCCTGACCTTCGCCTTCGGCCGGAGTAGGCGAACTCGAGTTGCTCGACGTCGTCGTCGTTCCGCCTGATCCGCCGCAACCGACGATGAACAGGACGAAGATGGCGAGCGCTCCCAGCGCCACGCCGCACCTGATGACCGCGCGTGTGTTCATGTCGTCATACCCTTCCCCGGCATACGGTTCATTCTTCGGTGGTCAGCGGACTGAGCGCCACCGCATAGCTTTTTCGCACCCGATATCTGCGTCCATGTCGGGGCTTGGATCGTTTGGCCAGCAAGTTCAGGCTCCCGATCAGGTGACCTCTTCGCCTCGGACGCAACAGCAGACGGCCAATGAGAGTGTTATGCACACCGGCGAACAGGTCGATCCTCATCGTCCCTCGCACGTCGTGGTACTCGTACAGCGTCGCCACCCAGCTCGCCGGCCTGCCGGACCGGTCGTACTGGTACACGGACATCGCACCTTGCAGTACCGCCACCCCGGACTGGCCATAGTGCGGGTCGAGAAGGTCGTACTTGGTGCTCACGGCCAGGCTGATCAGATCGTCATGCCGTCCCCGTGAGTTGGCGAGGCGGAAGTCGCCGACGAAGGGGCGCGCCTGGCGCGGCGAGACTTTGTAGATCGGCAGCTCGTCCAGCGCGTTGGCCCCCGTCGTCGCCGTCGCCTTCGCGGCGAACGCCGCCGCGACCACGAGGCAGACGACGACCAGGAGGAAGAAGTGGCCGCCAACGCGGTCCCGCCGCGATCCCGAGGTGGTCGCCGATACGACTCCGTGGCCGGTCAATTGCCCAACCACGCCCCAGAGGGCGCGTTGCGCGCATCTCTTCGCAGCCGATCCGTCCCCAAACTCCGCTCCTCTTCCTGGCACCCCGGCGACAAGTCTCGCCCGGGCAGATCGTAAGCGGGTTAAAGTTTAACAGCTTAAGTGACTTCCTTGATTCGGGGCGCTCAGATTCCCCTTGACGGCGTATGGCGGGCGCCGCAGTTGGCGACGAAGAGTGCGGCGGCGACCCGCCTTGGCGATCCGGGATCCGCCGCCGGGTGGATCGGGCGCAAGGGTGCTCGACGGCGGGCGGTGATTGCATTCTGCCGTGCGAATCGCCGCTGCCGCCCTCGTCTGCGCCGTCGTCGTGGCGGTCGGTGCGGTGCTCGTGTCGGGCGGGGCGGACTCGGATCCGCGGACGCCCGCGGCGCTGCCGGGCCTGCCGCCGCCGTTCCTCGGGACCGCCGTGAGCGGCGATGGCGGGATGACCGCGGCGGTCGATGCCTACGGGGACATCGTCGACCTGCGCGCGCCGGGGCCGGCGGGGGCGGCGCTGATCGACAATCCCGCGGCGCGTCAGGCGGCCGGGACGGTCCCGGCGGACACGGGGATCGTGCCGCGGGTGCGGGTCGGGGGCGGTGGCGAGGCGCTGCCGATGTGGCGGGCCGACTCGGTGACGCAGCGCTACCTGCCGGGGACGAACGTGGTGCGGACCGTGGCGCGGTTCGACCATGGCGACGCGCGGGTGGTGATGACGGCCGCGGCCATCGGCGAGTCGCTCGCGGTGACGATCCGGGCGATCGCGGCGCCTCCGCCCGACCTCGGCTCGGCGGCGCCGCGGCCGCGCGCGATGCCCACGGTCTCGATCGACGTCCAGGGAGGGCTCCGTTGCGCGCGTGAGAGACGGGCGGCACAACTCGACCTCGATTGCCGGCCAGGTCGAGTTGGGCCGCCCGTCCACGGAGGCGCCGCGCGGGTCATCCGAGCCGCCGTCGAGGACGGTCACCGTTGGCTCGCGAGGTCGGAGGGACTCGGGGCGGGGGCACCTCGGTGGGCGCGGGCGATGTACGAGCGCTCGCTGCTGGGGATCCACGCGCTCACCTCGCAGAAGACCGGTGCCGTGGCGGCGGGCGCCCGGGATGGCTGGGCGTACGTCTGGCCCCGCGACGCGGCGACGGCCGCGCTCGCCCTGGAGGCTTCCGGCCATCGCCGGGAAGCGCGGCAGATCGCCGGCTTCCTCACCTCGCTGGACCTCGATGCCGCAGCCCGCTTCGCCGAATCCGGGTCCCCGGTCCCGGGCCGCGCCGCCCAGGGCGACGCCGCGGGCTGGGTCGCCACCGCCGCCAGAGCCACCCACCTCGCGCCGCCAGACGAGCCGTTCCGGTGGCGCGACCGCGCCGACTACCAAGAGTCCAGCCCCGGCACCTACCTGGCCAATGCCCTCGCCTCCGCCGGCAGCCGCGTTGATGGGCCGAAAACCGGACGTATAGACGGGTTTTCGGCCCAGCAACATGCGGGGGCCGGTGGCGCTCGGCGGATCGCTCGCGAATTCGGGTCGGAAGGCGGGCTGGTGCGGGTCGCCCACGACCCGGCGTCGGGGCTGGACTCGGCTGCGGGGTGGGCGGTGCGGCCGTTTGCGCTCCGGGCGCTCTACCCGACAGCCGAGCGGACGCTGCTGCGGCTCGTCCGGACCGGAACGCCGTACGGCATCACCCCCGGTGAAGGGTGGCAGGGCGGCGAAGACCCGTGGACGGCGCCGACCGCCTGGAGCGCCTGGGCGCTCGCGGCGCTGCCCGGCCGAGCGCCGCGCCGCGCCGCGCTCGAGCTACTCGACGACCTCCGCCGCGCCTCGACCCCCGCCGGCGACCTGCCGGAGCGGGTCGGCGCCCACACCGGCATCCCGACCTCGACCACTCCCCTGCTCTGGTCCGGCGCCTTCGCCGTCCTCGCCCTGCGCGAACTCTGGCCCTGAGCTGCCAACCCGTAGTCCTTGGTCGCCCTGTGGGCTACCAAGGACTACGGGTTCAGCTCGGCACGCGCCAGCGATGGAGCGAGTTACGCAGGCTGAGGGTGCGCTCGCCGGGCTCGCCGCGGACGACGAAGCTCGCCACCGTCGACGGCGCTTCGCCCAGCAGGCGGTTGATCAACCCGGCGTTCGCGGGACCGCCGGAGCCGCGGTTGATCCACTCCTCGAAGTCGATGACGAAGGGGACCTCGCGGGTGACGTCCGGCTCGAGGCCGGCGCGCCCGCCGAGCGCCGTCAGGCGCCCCGGGGTCAGACAGGCCCAGTGCGAGGGATCGCGCAGACGCTCGATCTCCTCGTGCCAGGCCGCCGCATCGCCGTCGTCGTCGGTGACGTGGTCGGCGACGACCACGTAGCCGCCCGGCCGCACCACGCGTCGCATCTCCTCGAGGACGCGGACCGGGGCCGGAATGTGATGGAGGCTGAAGCGGGTGATCGCGCCGTCGAGCGAGTCGTCGGGCAGGTCGAGCGCGGTCGCGTCGCCGAGGTCGAAGCTGACGTTCCGGGCCCCGGCCGCCGCCGCCTCGGCGCGCGCCTTGTCGACCATCGCCGGGGTCAGGTCGAGACCGAGCACCGAGCCGACCCGCGGTGCCATCGCCCGCGCGATCAGCCCCGGCCCGCAGGCGAGCTCGGCCCACCGCGCCTCGCCGTCCTCGGGGACCAGCTCGACCACCGCGTCGAGCGTCTCGGCGAGCGACATCGTCGGGCTGCGCGCGAAGGAGTCGGCCTGGTGGGCGAACTCGTCACGGATCGACGCGCTGTGGGAATCGGTGGCCTCGCTCATCGGACCATCGTAGGAAAGCCGGCGTTTGGCAGGCTTGACGGATGCGCGTCAGACCCGTCACCGAGGCCGACTTCGAGGAGCTCGCCCGCGGCTTCAAGGTCGTCGTCGACGAAGAGCGCTGGGTCGCGATCCAGCCGCCGGTCAGCGAGGCCGGGCCGGCCGAGGAACTGGGCAAGCGGCTCGCCGAAGGGCGCGTGATGTTCGCGCTCGAAGATCTCGACGCCGAGGGCGGCCCGGCGCTCGTCGGCCACATCGACCTTCACCCGACCCACATCGACGGGCGTCTGGGCGTTCGGCATGTGGGTCCTCCCCGGCGCGCGGGGCAAGGGTGGCGGCCGGATGTTGCTGGAAGCGGCGCTCGACGCCCGTCCGCCCGAGGTCCACAAGATCGAACTCGAGGTCTGGCCCCATAACGAGGCCGCGATCACCCTCTACGAGCGCCTCGGCTTCGAGCGCGAGGGCCTGCGCCGCGACCACTACCGCCGCCGCGATGGCCGCCTCCACTCCTCCGTGATCATGGCCCGCCTCTTCCCCGCGCCCCCTGGCGAGTTCGCAGAAACGGGCGGATAGCGACCGAAGGTGCGAACTCACCCGGTGGGCGCGAGCTCGGCGAGGGCGGCCGCCACGGCCTCTTCGGCGGTCTCGGCGGGGATCACGCCGGGAGCGCCC
>DASZUH010000172.1:0-2728 GCA_035547715.1 Solirubrobacterales bacterium | reverse complement strand
TCGGACGGCCTCCCCGGCCCCGAAGCACAGCCCCGAACCCCCCACCCCGGGCACCGGCTTGCAGCGCCCCTACCCCAACCGCGGCCGGACCGCCATGCCGGGCGCCAGCAACGCCGCGCCCATGCCGGCGAAGCCGAGGTCGCGGACGCCGGCGGCGATCAGCTGGACGCCCTCCGGCGTGCCCTGCGTCGCCGCCACGAGACGCCCGGGACGTGAGGGGTGCGTGGGGAAGCGGGCACAGGGACGGGAGGAACTCCGGGCTCCCGTCACGGTTCCGCCCGGTTCGTCACGGATCCGCATGGGTCCGGGCACATGGAAAGGGGCGCCGGGGGGCGCGGTCGACCGAACCGGCGCCAGGGGTGGGTTAGGTCGACCACGCGGTCGGGATCGCCGAGGAAGACGGGACGGATCGTGACGTTCCTGGCGTCTTCGTGACGGAACCCGCGCGCCCCGGGCCCTTCCGGGCGGATCGTCCTGCCCCGACGCGTCGCGGGCCACCGGCGAGCGGGCCCCGCAGGGAAGGCGTCACAGGGACGCGACGAACTCCACCCTCCCGTCACGCCCCCGAGCGCACGCCACGTTGATGGGCCGAAAACTCCCCATATAGGCGAGTTTTCGGCCCATCAACAAGGGGGCCGTCACGGACCGCGGGCATTCGTGGCGGATCACGCGCATCTCTACCCGCGGGACGCACGGACCCTTGACCTCTCCCCGCACCCTCGGCCGTCCCGACCACGGCCACAGCCCGCCAGGGCCGTGGACGGGACGGCCGCGTCCCTTTCCCTTCCCGTCCGGGCGACAGCTTGCACGGCCGCCGTCCGTGGAATCAGCCATCTAGCTCCTGGAGCCGCGGGGCACGGCGTGAGATGCTTTCGTGATGGAGTGCATCTGCGGTTGTGGTGAGCCGGTCCCGCGCGGGATGATCGAAGTCAACCTGCGGCTCGGCGAAATCTCCGTTGAGCTGCTCGCCTGGGACAAGTACCGGACGATGAACCGCCTCGACCCCGACGACTTCGTCGCGACCGAGCGGCTGATCGATCGCGGCGCCGGCGTCCATCGGCGTCTGCTGACGGCGCTGCACGAAAAGGTCGAGGACGTCTCGCCGGCGGAGAGCGCCGACTGGCTGGCCGAATCGCGATCGAGCTGGCAGGGCCGCGAGGAGATGACCGAGCGCGGCTCGTTCCTGCGCGGTCGCAAGCTGAGGCTGACCAAGGAGGACCTGGCCAGGATCGACCGGGTCCACCCCGACCGCACCTACTCCGGCGACCCCGACGACACGGCGGGCGAAGGCGTGACGGGGGATCCCGGCGCGGCGGTGACCGGTGCCGGCCAACTCGAGCGACTCCGCTCCCTGCGCGCCGAAGGCATCCTCACCGAGGAGGAGTTCCGCGCCGCCGAGGCGCGCCTGGGCAACGCCCGCCCGCGATGAGGCTCCGGGGGTGGGACTCGAACCCACAACCCTTCGGTTAACAGCCGAATGCTCTGCCGATTGAGCTACCCCGGAACGGCGGCGGCCCGATGGGCCGGACCGCGCAATTTACCGGGTCAGCCCGCGACCCGTTGCGCGTGGGCGATTCGCTCCACCAACGCGGCCCGTTCGCGGGAGAGGCTGGCGCGCCGCTCGTAGTCGCCGCGTTCGCCGGCGGCGGCGATCTCCTCTTCCAGTCGGCGCTGGTCGAGCAGCAGGAAGTTCAGCTCCATCGACTCCTCCGAGGCGGGCTGCTCGCGGGCCATCATCACCAGTTCGGTGACGAGTGCGGCGAGGGCGCCGTTTTCGCGCGGCAGATGGTCGGCCGGGTCCTTGGGGTGGGCGCGAAGGAAGGCGGCGGCCGCCTGGCCACTGCGCGAGAGGTGCGTCTCCCCCAGCTTCCCGAGGAACTCCGTGCCCGGCTCCGGGAGCGCGATGCACATCGCCAGCAGCGCCCGCTCCTGGCGTTCGCGCGAGGTGAGCTCGACCGGTCGCGGGGCCTGCTGTCGCGGCGCCTCCGGTTGGCGCCCCCGTTGCGCGCCCGCCTCCTCCCGCCGCCCCACGCCCGGTCCCCCGGTCGCCGGGGTCGAGGCGACGACGCGGCCCATCACCATCGCCGGCTCCAGGTCGAGCCGGTCGGCGACCTTGCGGATCAGCTCCGACTGGCTCGCGCCCTCCTCCATCCCGGCAAGGATCGGGGCGACCTCGGCGAGCGCCCGGTCGCGCTCGACCGGCGAGGAGACGTCGGTGCGGGCGAGGACGCGGCTCACCTGGAAGTCGGTCAGCTCGGCCGCGGCCTCGACGGAGCCGCGGAAGCGCTCCGGGCCCTCGGCCTCGACCATCAGCTCGGCCGGGTCGACGCCGCCCGGCATCGCGGCGACGCGCAGGCGCATCCGCCGGTTGCCGGCGACCCGCTGGGCCCGGAGCATCGCCTCCTCCCCGGCTTCGTCGGCGTCCATCGCGAGCACGACCTCGTCGACGGTGCCCGAGAGCGTCGCCACCTGCTCGGGCGTGATCGCGGTCCCCATCACCCCGACCGCGCTCTCCAGCCCCGCCTGGTGGAGGGCGAGCACGTCGGTGTAGCCCTCGACGACGATCGCGCGGTTCGCCTTCGCCATTGCCGGCCGCGCGCGGTCGAGCCCGTAGAGGATCTCCGACTTGTGGAAGAAGTCGGTCTCCGCCGTGTTGACGTACTTCGGCTTCTGGTCGTCGCGGGTCGCCCGCCCGCCGAAGCCCAGCGTGCGCCCGCGGGCGTCGCGG
>DASZUH010000171.1:0-2993 GCA_035547715.1 Solirubrobacterales bacterium | reverse complement strand
CGGCTCAAGTGCACGATCGGTCACCTGTCCACCCCAGAGAGGGAGAGGTGACCAGTCGTCGGTCGGGGTGATGTGGAGGTGGTGACGGACCGTGACGTTCCATGGGCCTTCGTGACGGCTCCCGACCATCCCGGCGGATCGTCCGCGTTGCGTCGTCGATCTCACCGTCTCGCGGTCCGGCGAGGCGCCCGTCAACCCGGCAGGGAGTCGAGGAACGCCGCGGCCGCGGACTCGACCCGATCGCGTTCGCCGGTCGCCAGGAGGTCGAGTAGGAGGCCGCGGATCGTCGCGATGACCAGGGTCGCGGTGCGCGCCGCGGTCTCCGCGTCGACCTCCGGTTCCTGCGCCGCCCGCAGCGAGGCGAGCCAGTCGGCGACGACGTGGTCGAGGAACTCGCCGAACCGGTCGGGCGCCTGCAGCGCCCTCCCGTAGACGGCGAAGAAGAGGCGGAACTCGGCCTCGCGCTCGGGCGAGGAGGTACGGGTCCAGACCGCGCGGGCGGCCGCCGCGAGGCCCGCCTCGGCGCCGAGCGACCCGCCGGTCGCGGCGAAGACGCGCTCGCGCAGGCGAGCGAGGATCGCGACCAGCATCGCCTCCTTGGTGCCGAAGCGATGCACCAGGGTCGTCGGCGCGACGCCGACCCCGGCTGCCAGCGGCCGCCAGGAGAGCTCGTCGAAGCCGTGCTCGACGGTGTAGTCGACGACCGCGTCGAGGAGCGCGGCGCGGCGCTCGTGGTCGACCGGCCGTCCCGCCCGGCTCCGCTCCCCGCGCCCCTTCGTCGCCTTCCCCTTCGCCAACCGCCGGCCCGCCGTCCACCGCGACGACGCCGCCCGGCTCTTCCGGCTGGCGCTCGAGTCGGCGCCGGCCGGCTCGGTCCTGCACGCCGTGGGCGAGGAAGGCGTGCCGATCCGCGACGTCGCCGAATCGATCGGCGCTGGCCTCGACCTCCCCACCGTCTCGATCGACGCCGACCGGGCCGGGGACTACGTCGGCTTCCTCGGTCGCTTCCGGGCGACCGACGGTCCCGCCTCCGCCGCCATCACCCGCGCGCTGCTCGGCCGGCGGCCGACCGGACCGACCCTGCTCGAGGACCTGGCCGCCGGGCACTACTTCAACTGAGCACGCGCCGCTGGACCCGGCCGCCGCGGCCGCATAGGTTCTCTTATGCATGACTGCCGCGACTCCGGGGAGAGGTGGGCATCCGCGCTGGGTGGCGGTGCTGCTCGTCCTCGGCACGATCTTCACGCTGCTCGCGACGTTCTCGATCTGGGCTAATCGACAGGCCCTGAACACCGACAACTGGGTCAGTACCAGCAGCCGGATCCTGGCCGACAAGCAGGTCGACGAACGCCTGTCGGACTACCTCGCCGAACAGTTCACCGGCGACGAACTGAAGGCCAAGCTCGAAGAAAAGCTGCCGGAACGGTTGCAGCCGCTCGGCGCGGCGATCGCCACCGGCCTCCACCAGCTCGCCCCGCAGATCGCCGAACGGGCGCTGCAGAGCCCGAAGGTCCAGGCGCTCTGGGCCGACGCCAACCGCGTCGCCCACGAACGGCTGCTCGAAGTCCTGAACGGCGGCGGCTCGACCGTCTCCACCGAAAACGGTGAAGTGACGCTCGACCTCGGCCACCTGGTCGAAGACGTCGGCAAGGAAATCGGGGTCGGGGGCGGCATCGCCGAACGCCTCCCACCCGACGCCGGCCGCCTCGTGATCCTCAAGTCGAATCAGCTCTCGGCCGCGCAGAAGGGCGCCCACCTGGTACGCGAGCTGCCGATCGTCCTCACCGCCCTGGCGCTGCTCTGCTTCGTCGGCGCGGTCTGGCTCTCCGGCAGGCGACGCAGGGCGCTGCGGACGGTCGGCCTCTGCTTCGTCTTCGTCGGCGTCCTCGTGCTCCTGCTGCGGACGGTCGGCGGCAACGTCCTGGTCGGCGCCGTGGTCGCGAACCCGTCGGCGAAGCCCGCCGTCCACGCGGTGTGGGGCATCGGCACCTCGCTGCTGAAGACGATCGCCACCTCGACGATCGCCTTCGGCGTCCTCGTCTTCCTCGCCGCCTGGCTCGCCGGCCCGACCGGCATCGCCACCGCGATCCGCCGCGAGGCCGCCCCCTACGTGCGCGCCCACCGGGCGACCGCCTACGGCGCCGCCGCGGTGCTCTTCCTGATCCTCGTCGCCTGGGCCCCGGTCACCGCCTTCCGCAAGCCGATCGGCATCCTCATCCTCGCGGTCCTGCTCGCGATCGGCGCCGAGCTCCTCCGCCTCCAGACCCTGCGCGAATTCCCGGACGCCGAGGCGGGCGAACTCGGCACCCGGATGAAGGAGCACCTCCGCGGCCTCCGCGCCGGCCCCGGCGGCGAGCGCGCCCCCGACTCCGCGAGCCGCCAGGTCGAGGACCTCGAACGCCTCGCCACCCTCCACCGCCAAGGCGACCTCAGCGACAGCGAGTACGCCGCCGCCAAGGCCGCGCTCCTCGGGGCGAGCTAGAGGTAAGTCCGGAGCGCGTTGTTCAGCTCGGGTCGGGCTGGTGCTCGCGGCCGGCGGGTGGCCGCCCGGGACGTGAGGGGTTCGTGGGGACGGCGTCACAGGGACGGGAGGGAATGCGGGCTCCCGTCACGGTTCCGCCCGATTCGTCGCGGGTCCACATCAGGCGGAGGGACGTTCGTGCAGTTGTGCCCCCTATCGGCGGTACAAGTGCACGAACGTCGTGGGCGTGATGTGGAGGTGGGACGGGACCGTGACCTTCCATGGGTCTTCGTCACGGGACCTGCGCCTTAGTGACCGATCACGCACTTCTCCCCCACGACACGCGCGCGTCCGCCCGGCGCACGTCACGAACCCTCGCACCTCTCCCCACGGACCCGGCCGTCCCGGCCACGGCCACAACCTGCCAGGGTCGTGGCCGGGACGGCCGCGTCCCTTCCCGCTGTGCGCACACCCCGCCGTCTCGGACGGGTCCGCGCCCGCAAGGGACAATGCGTCGCGGATGAGCGCCCGG
>DASZUH010000170.1:0-2332 GCA_035547715.1 Solirubrobacterales bacterium | reverse complement strand
CAGGGCGCCCCGCCCTGGGAATCGGTGGTCGTTTGCGGTTCGGTCGCCATCAGTCCACTCCCTCCGTCACAGCCTGTCCACTTTCACTACCCACACCGGAGCGTAGACGCGCGAGCAGGGGCGGCGAAGGATAGGCGGGACCCTCGCCGGCCAGGAACAACTCCAGGTTCGGCGTCTTCGGCCGGGCGCCCGACCCCAGGTAGATGAGGACCGGGACGATGCCGCCGAGGATCGCGAGGGCGAAGCCGATCCAGAGCGCGATGCCGACGCCGTGGTTCAGGCCGCCGCTGACGTTCACCGCGAAGTGGGCGAAGATCGGCGCGATCATGAAGGCGGCGACGGCGCGCAGGAGCTCGACGATCGCGAAGACCCGCTGCAGGTTCGTCGCCCGCAGCGCGAAACCGGAGACGAAGAGCGCCGGGGCGACGGTCGCCCCGAGGCCGATGCCGGTGATGAAGGAGGCGACCAGGGTCATGCCTTCGCTCGCGGGCACCTGGATCCGGAAGAGCAGGATCCCGACGGCGAGGAAGCCCATGCCGACGAGCGGCATCCACTGCAGCAGCCGCGTCGGCATCACCTGGCCGAGGATGATCGCGGTGAGGAAGGCACCGCCGAGCTCGGGCAGGTAGAGCAGGCCGAGGTGGAGCGGCGTGTATTCGCCCGCCATCGCCTCGGCGGTCAGCGCCGTCGCCGAGACCGAGGCCGTGGCCGCGAGCAGCGCCAGGACGATGCCGGCCACCGGGATCGAGGAGGTGAGCATGCTGCGGATCGTCAGCAGCGGGTTCTTCGCCGTCGCCTGGTAGACGATCAGGGTCACGATCACGGCGAGCCCGCCGACCAGCGGGACGATCGCGATCGGGTCGAGGAAAGCGTGCGTGGCGAGCATCGAGGAGCCGAAGAACGCGGCCAGGCAGCCGATCCCGGCGAGCCCGATCGCCGGGGCGTCGACCGGCGAGGCCGGGTCGGCGGGGGGCGCGTCCTCGAAGGTCAGCAGGGCCAGCGCGAGGGCGATGGCGGCGACGCCGGCGACGATCCAGAAGAGCGGCCGCCAGGCGTCGGCCTGGGCCTGCAGGCCGCCGATCGCGGGACCGGCGGCGACCGCGCCGAAGATGCACATGCTCATGATCACCGCCGTCGTCTTCAGCTTGTCGATCGGGTAGCCGAGGGCCAGCGGCGGCACCGCGGCGATCAGCAGGAGGCTGGTGCAGAGGCCCTGGACGATCCGGCCGATGTCGAACATGACGATGCTCTGCGCCGAGGCGGTGACGATGCAGGCGAGCACCAGGAGGACGACGTAGACGATCATCACGCGGCGCTGGGGCAGGTGCTGGGCGAGCTGGACGGCGAGCACGGTGCCGACCGCGTAGGCGGCGTTGGCCAGGCCGGAGCTGAGCGCCAGCGCCTGGGGGCCGGCGCCGAACTGTTCGCCGATGATCGGGGTGAGGGGCTCGAGGGCCGCCGAGAGCGCCAGATAGGGGATCAGGGCAAGGAGCACCATTGCGGCGACGGCGGGGTACCGGCCTGCGAGGGGGCCTTGACGCATCGGCGATCTCCTTTCGGAAGAAGGGGGGAGTGGACGGGGAGAAGAAAGGGAAGCGGACAGCCTTGTCCGCCGAGGTAGTCGATTGATAGCACAAAGCGGAGCCAATCTCCGGTTGTCGCCTGGTTAAGCCTGAGGCGATCCCCCCGAACGGCCGGGAGACGAACCGGAGTGCACTGTCCGGTTGCTACCTTCTCGCGATGGTCGTCGCGGCCCAACCGCAGCGTCGCAAGGACGCGAGCGAAAATCGCCAGGCGATCCTCGAGGCCGCGCGCGAACTCTTCGCCGACTCCGTCGACGTCGCGATGTGCCAGGTCGCCAGGCGCGCCGGCGTCGGCCAGGCGACGCTCTACCGCAACTTCCCCAACCGCAGCGCGCTGGTGGCGGAGATCATCGATGAGAACTTCGAGCGGATCGCGGCGCTGGCCGCCGAGCACGAAGGCGACGCCGACGCCTTCTTCGTCCTCCTGCGCAGCCTGATCGACGGAATCGTCTCGATGTACGCGCCGGCGGTGCTCGCCCGCAGCGACGCCGAGACCGACTCCCACCTCCAGCAGGCCCGGCAGCGGGTGCGGACCCTGCTGAAGGGCCCGCTCGGCGACGCCAAGGCGGCGGGCCTGGTCCGCCGCGACCTCTCGATCGACGACGTCTTCCTGATGCTGGCGATGGGACGCGGCGCGATGGAGGGCCTGCCCGACTCCGCCGCGCGGAGCGCCGTCGCCCACCGCGTGCTGACGCTGCTCCTCGGCGGCGTCGAAGCGCCCCGTCGGGCGTAGGGCGGCGGTTTCGGGG
>DASZUH010000169.1:0-4620 GCA_035547715.1 Solirubrobacterales bacterium | reverse complement strand
CCGAACAAGCGACGACTGGAGGGCTTCGGACCACCGCCGGCCCGCCCGGGAAGGCCGGAGGTGCGATTGCCGTCACGAAGACGCCCGGAACGTCACGCTCCGTCCCATCCTCCTCGACGATCCCGACCACGCGGTCGACCTAACCCACCCATGGCGCCGGTTAGGTCGACCGCCCCCCCGGGGGGGCGGGTCCCGGTGACAAGAGTCATGAAGATCCGTGACGAACCGGGCGGAACCGTGACGGAAGCCCGCACCTCCTCCCGTCCCTGTGACCACTTCCCGCCGAACCCCTCACGTCCCGGGCGTCTCGTGGCGGTCACAACCTGCCGGGGCCGCCACGAGACGCCCGGGACGCACCTCGGACGGCCGCCACGGCCCGAACCGCCGCCCCGCGCACCTCGGACGGCCACATCCCCATCGCGCCACCCAACTCCTAGCCGCCTGCTAGGTTTTCGGTCGCCCTAACTCAGGGTGCCCTAAAGATGATTCCCACTTTCGTCATCACCCTCCGAGAGGGCGTCGAGGCCTCTCTCATCGTCGGCATCATCGCCGCCTTCCTGGTCAAGGAGGGGCGGCGGGACGCGCTCCGCCAGATGTGGATCGGGGTCGCCATCGCGGTCGTTCTCTGCACCGCCGTGGGCGTGGGATTGAACATCGTCGGCGAAGAACTTCCGCAGCAGCAGCAAGAGGGGCTCGAGACGATCGTTGGTCTTATAGCCGTGGCGACGATCAGCTACATGATCATCTGGATGACCCGCCATTCGCGGGAGATCAAGGCCGAACTCGAGGGCGAGGCGGCGAGCGCGCTGGCCCGCGGCTCGGCGATGGCCCTGGTCGGGATGGCATTCCTCGCCGTGCTGCGCGAGGGCTTCGAGACCTCGGTCTTCCTCCTCGCCGCCTTCCAGGACGCGACCAACACCACGGCCGCCGGGGCTGGCGCGGTCCTCGGGCTGGTCGCCGCGGTGGCGATCGGCGTCGGCCTCTACCGCGGCGGCGTCCACATCAACCTCTCGAAATTCTTCAAGATCACCGGTCTGGTGCTGGTCTTCGTCGCCGCCGGCCTGCTCTCGACCGCCGCCCACACCGCCCACGAGGCCGGTTGGATCTCCAGCTTCCAGAGCGAAGCGGTGAGCCTGCGCTGGCTCGTCCACCCGGGCACCGTCTCCGAATCGCTCCTCACCGGGATGCTCGGACTGCGCCCGGCGCCGACCCAGATCGAGGCCTTCGTCTACCTGGTCTACGCGATCCCGATGGCGCTCTTCGTCCTCTGGCCGCGCGGCCGCAAGGCAGCCCGCCGACGCGCCGCCGAGCCCGCCGTCGGGGCGGCCGAGACCACCGCCTAGGCCATGCCCCTCTCGCGGCGTCGATTGCTCGCCTCGGCCGGACTCGGAGCCGCCGGGATCGGGCTGGGCGCGGGCGGCTACCTGGTCGGCCACAGCGAGGCCGAAGCGGCCGAGCCGATCACCACGGGCTCGGTCCCATTCGACGGCGAACACCAGGCGGGCATCTCGACGCCCGCCCAGGACCGCCTCCACTTCGCCAGCTTCGACCTCGAAACCGAAAGCCGCGACGAGCTCCGCGAACTGATGGAAAAGTGGACCGTCGCCGCCCGCGAGATGACCGAAGGCAAGATGATCGGAACCTACGACGGCAACCGTGACGAGCTGGCGCCGCCGGAAGACACCGGCGAGGCGGTCGGGATGCCGGCCTCGAACCTGACCATCACCTTCGGCTTCGGCCCGTCGATCTTCGATCGCCCCGGCCTCGGCCTCGCCGGCCTGCGTCCGGCCGCGCTGAAGCCGTTGCCCCCGCTCCCCGGGGACGAACTGAACGGGCTCGAATCGGACGGCGACATCTGCGTGCAGGCCTGCGCCGACGACCCCCAGGTCGTCTTCCACGCGGTCCGCAACCTGGCCCGGATCGGCCGCGGCACGGTGACCATGCGCTGGTCCCAGCTCGGCTTCGGGCGCACCTCCTCGACCACCCGCAGCCAGGAAACGCCACGCAACCTCTTCGGCATGAAAGACGGCACCGCCAACATCAAGGCCGAGGACGGCGAGGCGATGGACAAATACGTCTGGGTCGACGAAGGGCCCGCCTGGATCCAGGGCGGCAGCTACCTGGTGACGCGGCGGATCCGCATGGTGCTCGAGGTCTGGGACCGCTCCTCGCTGCAGGACCAGGAGGAAACCATCGGCCGGCGCAAGTACAGCGGCGCGCCGCTCGGGGAGGAGGAAGAGTTCGACCCGCTACCGCTCGACGAGAAGGGTCCCGAGGGCAAACCGGTGATCCCCGAAAACGCCCACGTGCGGCTCGCCTCGGCGCAGGAAAACGGCGGCGTGCGGATCCTCCGCCGCGGCTACTCGTTCACCGACGGCGTCGACCAGAGCCTCGGCGAGCTCGAAGCCGGCCTCTTCTTCATCGCCTTCCAGCGTGACCCGGAAAAGCAGTTCGTCGCGCTGCAGGAAAAGCTCGGTGTCCACGACGCGCTGAACGAGTACATCCACCACGTCGGCAGCGCCCTCTTCGCCATCCCCGGCGGGACCAAGCCGGGCGGCTACGTCGGCGAAGCGCTGTTCACCTGAGCGCATCGCCGGCGCGGATGAGAGTCCGCCGAGCCTTTTCCGACCAAATCCGTAGGTCTTTGTTAGGGTGCCCTAAGCAGTACCCACCTGTGCCCGGGTTCCGAGACGAAGAGACGACGTTTCGGACCCGGGCACTCCCAACTTCCGTTACTTAGATCCACACCTCAGCAAGGAGCAAGCCGAGAGATGAAACGAGTCCCCCTCCGTGCCCTGATCGCCGCCGGCGCCATCGGGCTCCTGGCGCTGTTCGTGGCCGCGTGCGGCTCCGGCGGCAAGGCCCCGGCCGGCTCCAAGGAGCTCAGCTTCACGCTCACCGACGAGGGCTGCGATCCGCACGACGCGTCGGCCCCCGCGGGGCCGATCAACTTCAACGTGAAGGGGGAATCGGCCTCGGTCACGGAGCTCGAGGTGCTCGACGGCGAAACGCTGCTCGGCGAGCGCGAGAACGTCACCGACGGCCTCTCCGGCAGCTTCGCGCTGACCCTCGAAGAAGGCGAATACACGGTCCGCTGCAACGGCGGCTCGGAAGAAGACGGAACCCTGAAGGTCAGCGGCAAGCTGAAGACCAAGTCGAGCCCGGCGGTCGAAAAGGCGATCGACGACTACAAGGAATACCTGCTCGAAAACTCGACCGAACTGGTCGAACTGACGAAGCCCTTCGTCGCCGCGGTCAAGGCCGGGGAAATCGCCAAGGCGAAACAGCTCTATCCCGAACCGCGGATCCGCTACGAGCGGATCGAGCCGGTCGCCGAGAGCTTCGGCAACCTCGATCCGGAAATCGACGCGCGTGAAAATGACGTGGCGGCGAGCGAATTCAAGGGCTTCCACCGAATCGAGAAAGCGCTCTGGGAAGAAGGCACGACCAAGGGCATGGGTCCCGTCGCCGAAGGGCTGCTGAAGAACGTCGAAGAACTCGAAAGCATCATCAAAGGCAACATCAAAATCCAGGCGACCGAGATCGCCAACGGCGCCAACGAGCTGCTGACCGAGGTCTCGACCTCGAAGATCACCGGCGAGGAGGAGCGCTACTCGCACATCGACCTGGTCGACTTCAAAGCCAACGTCGAAGGGTCCCAGGTGGCCTTCGAAGCGGTCAAACCGCTGGTGGAAAAGCAGCAGCCCGCGCTGGTCAAGGAAATCGCGGCCGACTACGAAGCCGTCTACACCGCGCTGAAGCCCTATGAACGGAAGGCCTATCCGGGCTTCGTCTACTACACCGAACTGACCAAGGCGGACACCAGGAAACTGGCCCAGGTGATCGACGCGCTGGCCGAAAGGTCGGCGCTGATCCCGGCCCAGATCGCCAAGGGCGAAGTCGGATAGTCGCAACGTCCGGCGGGTCCCGTGTGGCCCGCCGGACGATTCCCTAGCCTGAGGAGCTCGTGATGAGCGCTGCCGAAAGAGCCGACGAGCTGCTCGAGGAGCTCGGCTACGCCGCCTGGCGGGCCGGGCAGCGGGAGGCCGTCGTGGCGGCCCTCGAAGGTCGCGACTCGTTGATCGTGATGCCGACCGGCGGCGGCAAGAGCCTCTGCTACCAGCTGCCGGGGCTGGCCTCCGACGACCTGACGATCGTGGTCAGCCCGCTGATCGCGCTGATGCGGGACCAGTGGCTGCGGCTGACCCAGGCCGGGCACCCGGTGGCGATGGTGTCCTCGGCGATGGACGAAGCGGAGACGCGCGACGCGCTCGAATCGGTGCGCGACGGGCGGGCGAAGATCGTCTACTGCGCGCCCGAGCGCTTTGCCTCGGGCTACTTCCTCGACGCGATCGGCCGGCGCCGGGTCGACCTGCTGGCGGTCGACGAGGCCCACTGCGTCTCCGAGTGGGGGCACGACTTCCGCCCCGACTACCTGCGGCTGCCGCAGATCGCCGAGCGGCTCGGCCGGCCGACGGTGATGGCCTGCACGGCGACCGCGACGGTGCCGGTCGCGGTCGAGATCGCGCAGCGCTTCGGCATGCGCGACCCGCTGCGGGTGCGGGCGGGCTTCGACCGTCCCAACATCTCCTTCGACGTGATCGCGCTCGAGGGCAAGGG
>DASZUH010000168.1:0-1521 GCA_035547715.1 Solirubrobacterales bacterium | reverse complement strand
GCGATCGTCGGCGGCTTCGAGGACGTCTACGAGTTCGGCAAGTTCTTCCGCAACGAGGGGATGTCGCCGAACCACAACCCCGAGTTCACGATGCTCGAGATGTTCGTCGGCGGGGCCGACTGGAACGGCGTGATGGAGTTCCAGGAGGACCTCGTCTCGACCGTGGTCGAGAAGGTGATGGGGACGACGGTGGTCGAGCGCGACGGGGTCGAGATCGACTTCAAGGCGCCCTGGCCGCGCGTCGTCCTGCGCGACGCGCTGCTCGAGGAGACCGGCGTCGACATCTACAAGGCGAGCCGCGACGAGCTGGCCGAGCTGGCCGGCGACGACGCGGATCCGAACGACGACTGGGCGGGCCTGGTCGACACGCTGCAGGGCAAGCTGATCGAGCCCAAGCTCATCCAGCCGACCTTCATCACCGTCCTGCCGATCGACATCTGGCCGCTGGTCAAGCACCACCCGGACGATCCGAAGGTATGCGAGGCGTTCGACGGCATCGTCTGCGGCCTCGAGATCGTCGGCGGCGGCACCGACATCAACGACCCGGTCGAACAGCGCGAGCGCTTCGTCGGGCAGCGCGAACGTCAGGAGAGCGGGGCGGAGGAGGATCCGCACCCGACCGACCTCGAGTTCGTGCGGGCGCTCGAATACGGCATGCCCCCGGCGAGCGGTTGCGGCCTGGGGATCGACCGGCTGCTGATGCTGATGACGGGGAGCAGGACGCTCCGCGACGTGATCATCTACCCGGCCATGCGCGAGCTCCCCGGCGAGCAGTAGCCCCCCGGTGTCGATGGGCCGAAAAGCGCTGATATAGAGCGCTTTCCGGCCCATCGACGTCAGACCGAGCGCAGCAGGCCCCCGTCGATCGGAATGGCGACGCCGTTGATGTAGGCGGCCCGGTCGGAGGCGAGGAAGGCGACCAGGTCGCCGAACTCTTCCGGCAGGCCGAGGCGCGCCGCCGGCACCGTTTCGCGTGCTTTCTGTTCGGCTTTCTCCAGGGAGCCCTCGTTTTCGGCGAGCCGGTCGGTGGCGAATTTGCCGGTGACCACGGTGTTGACCGTGACCCCGTCGGCGGCGACCTCCCGCGACAGCGTCTTCAGGAAGCCGACCGCCGCCTGGCGCAGCGAGTTGGAGATCGCGAGCGTGGGGATCGGCTCGACGGTGGTGCTGGAGCCGACGTTGACGATCCTTCCCCAGCCGCGCTCCCGCATCCCCGGCAGCACCGCCTCGACCAGCACCCGCACCCCGAGGACGAGCGAGCGGTAGGCCTCTTCCCACTCCTCGATCGAGTTGTCGAGCGGTCCGCCGGGCGGTGGCCCGCCGGTGTTGGCGACGAGGATGTCGATCGGCCCGAGCTCGGCCTCGACGTCGGCGACGAGTTGCGTCAGCCCGTCGAGGTCGCCCGCGTCGGCGACGAAGGCGGCGACGTGGCCGTGGATCTCTTCGGCGGTCGCGTCCAGTTGCTCGCGGCTGCGGCTGGCGATCGCCACCTTGGCGCCTTCGCGCGCGAGCGATTCGGCG
>DASZUH010000167.1:0-3410 GCA_035547715.1 Solirubrobacterales bacterium | reverse complement strand
CCTCCAAAACGCGCTTCGCGCTTGAGTGTCTTGGAGGGACCCGCCCGGGCCCGTTGCGTGCCGGTGCGTCGCCCGCGGCGCGCTCCCGGCAGAGGGGGTCAGCCCGCCGGGTAGTACTGCCGGCCGTCCTTTTTGACCCGGCCCTCTTTCTCCAGGTCACCGAGCACCCGGTACAGGTAGTTCGGTTTGATTTTCATCGTCTTGGCGACGTCGGAGGCGCTGATGCCGGGCTGGCTGGTGATCAGCTCGACAGCCTGGTCGGCGCGGGTTCCGCCGCGACGGCGACGGCGTTTTTTCGGCGCGCCCGAAGCTTTCGGGGCGGCGCCGGAGGTCGAGCTGCTGCCGCGCGGCCGACCGGGCCGTTTCGCCACTTTTCCACCAAGCTCCGCGAGGGCTCGCTCGAGCCGGCGGCGCTCCTCGTCGAGGTCGGCAAGGCGTCGCTCGACGAGCTCGCGAGCCTCGTCAAGGACGTTCGTCGTGCTGGGCATCTAGTTCCTTTCCATCCATGCCTAGAGAGAGTGAAACGTGTAGTTGTGCCGAGTCTGGCACACGAACCCTCACACTGTTTATCCGAAAAGGGGCCTGCAATAAACCCCTTTGGCCGCTCGAGCTAGTCACCAAACGGTGACAATTGAGAACCAAACAGTCTTGACTAGCGGGTGAGTTCGGCCTGGCGCTCGGGCGAGATCCGGATCACCTTGCGCGCCAGCCCGACCTTCTCCATACCGGTGATGATCATCGCCGACGGGTCGATCTCCCATTTCTTCAGGCCGTGTACCGCGGAGCGGGGGAAGGCGTGGTGGTTGTGGTGCCAGGACTCGCCCAGCGAGGGGATCGAGAGCCAGAAGACGTTGGTGGACCGGTCGTCGATGTCGAAGCGGCGTCTGCCGAGGAAGTGACACACCGAGTTGACGCTCCAGGTGACGTGGTGGACGAAGAAGACCCGCACCAGGCCGCCCCAGAGGAAGCCGGCGAGCGCGCCCACCCAGGTGCCGGTGATGGCGAACCCGAGGGCCGCCGGGATCAGCAGGCTGACCACGATCAGCGCGACGAAGTGACGGGAGATGAACCGCATGCCGTCGTCCTCGTAGAGGTCCTTGGCGTATTTCTTCCAGTCGGCGCGGCCCTGTGTCTCCATCAGCCAGCCGGTGTGGGCGTGCCAGAAGCCGCGCAGCCCCTCACCGTGGCCGACGTGCGGGCTGTGTGGGTCGCCCTCCTTGTCGGTGTGGGCGTGATGCTTGCGGTGGTCGGCGACCCAGGAGAGGACCGGGCCCTGCACGGCCATCGTGCCGAGCACGGCGAAGGTGTACTCGAGCGGCTTGGAGGTCTGAAATGAACGGTGGGTGAGAAGTCGGTGAAAGCCGACGGTGATCCCGATCGCGGTGATCAGGTACATGAAGACGGCGATCGCGAGGATGCCGGGGCTGACGAGGCTGGAGGGGAGGAGGGCGATCGCGACGATGGTGGCGACGAAGGGGACGACGACGCCGGCCAGGTTGGCGCCCTTCTCGAATTTGGTCATCTCAGGCATGGGAGACCAAGTTACGCCTACCTGGGAGATATGTATTAGCGTCTGAACCAAGTTCAGCACCCAGAACTTGTTACGCAGATGCCAAAAAAACGCCTCGAGCTCGATACCGATCCCTGGCGCGGGCTGCCCGCCCGCGTCGCCGACCTGATCGAAGGGGAGGTCGACCCGATCTCGGCCGAGATCCTCGAATCGATCGCCCGTGAGGTGCCGGAGTACGCGCGGCCGCTGGAGGGGCGCTTCGGCCGGGGGATCCGGCGCGGGGTGGAGGAGGCGCTGGCGCAGTTCGTCGCCCTGATCCGCGACCCCGACGCGGGCCGCGATTCCGGCCACGAGGTCTACCTGGCGCTCGGCCGTGGGGAGCAGCAGGCCGGGCGCACGCTGGACTCGCTGCAGGCGGCCTACCGGATCGGCGCCCGGGTGGCCTGGCGGCGCTTCGCCGACGCCTGTCGGCGGGCCGGGGTCGGGGCCGAGGCGGTGGCGCTGCTGGCCGAGGCGGTCTTCGCCTACATCGACGAGCTCGCCGCCGAGTCGGTGGAGGGCTTCGCCCAGGCGCAGGCCGAGGTCGAGGACCTGCGCCGCCGGCGCCGGCGGGAGCTGCTCGTCCTCCTGCTCGCCGATCCGCCCGCCGACGCGGGCGACGTGGCGGCGGCGGCGCGGGCGGCGGCCTGGGACGTGCCGGCGGGACTGGCGGCGATGGCCTGTGCGGAGGACGTGCTCCCCAGGGTGACGCGACGGCTGCCGCCGGAGTGCCTGGCGACGGTGGTCGACGGGGAGGGCTGCGTGCTGCTCCCGGACCCGGAGGGCCCGGGGCGGGCGGAGGCCCTGGCGCGGGTCGGGGCGACCGTGGTCCTCGGTCCGACCGTCGTGCCGGCCGCCGCGGCCGAATCGTGGCGGCTTGCGCTCTCGCTGCGCAGGAGCGGCATCGAGGGCTCCGCTCCGCTGCGGGTCGACGACAACCTCGCCGCGCTTCTCCTCTTCGAATCGCGCGACCTCGCCGGACGGATCGCCGCCCGCCGCCTCGCCGCCTTCGCCGAGCTGACCCCGAGGGCGCGGGAGCGGATGCGCGAGACGGCGCTCGCCCACCTTCGCCACGACGGCAACGCCGTGGCGATGGCGGCGACGATGCACGTCCACCCGCAGACCGCCCGCTACCGCATCGCCCGCCTGCGCGAGCTGCTCGGCGACCAGCTCGACGATCCCGACGCCCGCTTCGAGCTGCAGCTGGCCCTGCGCGCCGAGGCGATGGGCGGGCGGGCTAGGTGATTCTGCGCGGGGGGCGGGGGGTGGCCGTCCGAGTTGCGTCCCGGGCGTCTCGTGGCGGCCCCGGCAGGTTGCCCGCTTGCCACGAGACGCCCGGGACGTGAGGGGTTCGTGGGGAAGGCGGCACAGGGACGGGAGGAACTCCGGACTTCCGTCACGGTTCCGCGAGGGACGTCACGGGTCCACATCGCGCCGGGGCACGTCCGTGCACTTGTGCCCCCAATAGCCGGTACAAGTGCACGGACGTCGTGGGCGGTGATGTGGAAGTGGGACGGGACGGTGACGTTCCATGGGTCTTCGTCACGGAACCCGCGCCGGGCCCGCCTTCCCCGGCAGGCGGTCGGGGTCCGGAGCCCCCCGTTCGCTGTTCTTACCGCTATGCGGTACAAGCAGCGAACGGAGGTCCTGGACGCCTGGGGAAGACGGGACGGACCGTGACGTTCCTACGCCTTCGTGACGGGGCCTGCGCCTTCGTCACCGATCATGCGCTCCTTCCTGGTGACACGCGCACGTCCCCCCGGCACACGTCACGAACCCTCGCACCTCTCCCCGCGGACCCGGCCTTCTCGGTGGCGGCCACAACCTGCCAGGGTCGCCACCGAGAAGGCCGGGCGCACCT
>DASZUH010000166.1:0-7068 GCA_035547715.1 Solirubrobacterales bacterium | reverse complement strand
GGGAGGGACCGTGACGTTCCCTACGTCTTCATCACGGGACCCGCGCCTTCGTGGCGGATCATGCGCTCCTTCCCCACGGGACGCGCACGTCCGCCCGCCCCACGTCACGAACCCTCGCACCTCTCCCCACGGACCCGACCTTCTCGGTGGCGGCCACAACCTGCCAGGGCCGCCACCGAGAAGGCCGGGCGCAACTCGGACGGCCGCCGCCCTCCGGGTCGCCCCCCAGGCCCCCTCGCCACGCCTGGTGCTCTACCCCGGGTCACCTGTGGGATTCCACGGATGGCGCCTGCTTCGCCCGCCTCGAAGCTGATCGCGACAAACGAATCGGCGAGGAGGAGACGATGGCGGACAAGGAGACGAATCGGGAGTGGCGACCTCGGCACGTGCTGGTCGGCTACGACGGCAGCGACGGCGCCAAGGACGCCGTGCGGCTGGCGCGGATCCTCTGCACCGACGACGCCGAGGTGCTGCTGGTCAACGTGCTGCCCTACCCCGGGCCGCTGCCCGTCGCCTACCGCCTGCTCGGCTACGACGAGGCGCCCGCCTGGAAGACCTACTTCCGCGAGGCCGAAGCGCAGCTCGCCGGGCTGACCGTCGCCCACCGCACCTACGTCGGCGGCTCGCCCGCCAAGGTGCTGAACGACATCGCCGAAAACGAGGACATCGACCTCGTCGTGGTCGGCTCGCCGCACCGCGGGGCGATCGGCCGGACCTTCATCGGCAGCGTCTCGGAGGGCCTCCTGCACGGCGCCTCGGTCGCCGTCGTCGCCGCCCCGCGCGGCTACCGCGAGCGCGTCCACGACGGCTTCGCCCGCGTCGTCGTCGGCTTCGACGGATCGAGGGAGGCCGAGGTCGCGCTGGAGCGCGGGGAGGCGATCGCCCGTCGCGAAGACGTCGAGCTGCACGTACTCAGCGTCACCACCCCGCCGGTGATCGCGCCGGGGCCGTTCTCGGGGCCGCTGCCCTCGGTCCTGCCCGACGCGCGGAAAGTCGTCGCCCGCGCCGTCCGCTCGGTCGGCGACGACGTCGACGTGCGCGGCGAGGCGCTGCGGGGATCGCCCGTCCCCGAACTGGCCGGCTACTGCGGGCCCGAGGACCTGCTGCTGGTCGGCTCGCGCAGCTACGGGCCGGTCAGCCGGACGCTGCTCGGCTCCGTCTCCTCGGGCCTGATCCACACCGCGCCCTGCCCGGTGCTGGTCGTGCCGCGCCCCCACCACGTCCCCAAGGAGCCCACCGAGCAGAGCGAGCCCGCCGTCGCGGAGGCCGGCTGAGATGGGCGGCGACGAGCGCACCTGGCGCCCGCGGCGCATCCTCGTCGGCTACGACGGCAGCGAAGGCGGCCGCGACGCGGTCGCGCTCGCCGCGACCCTGGCGGAGCCCGACGCCGAGTTCCTCCTCGTCAACGTGATCCCGCCGGTCGGCATCTTCACCACGCACCCGCACCGGCTCGAGGACGAGGAGCCACCGCAGTCGCAGGGGTTCTTCGACGAGGCCCTCGAGGGCCTGCCGGGCCGGCCGGTCGAGACGCGCACCTACGTCGCCAACTCGGCCGCCCGCGTGCTCAGCGAAATCGCCGAGGAGGAGGGCTTCGACCTGATCGCGATCGGGCCGTGTTACCCGGGGATCGTCGGGCGCATCCTGATCGGCAGCGTCGGCCAGGGGCTGATGCACGGGGCCGTCGCCCCGGTCGCCGCGGCGCCACGCGGGTACGCCGACCAGCCGCCGCACCGGATCCGCCAGATCGTCGCCGCCTACGACGGCAGCCCGGAAGCGCGTGAGGCCGTCGCCGTCGCCGAAGTCTTCGCCCGCCGCGAGGCGGCCCGCCTGCGCCTGCTCACGGTCGACGTGCGCAACACGACCCTGCCGGGCGTGGTCGGCTGGGAACCGCTGATCCCGAAGTCGCCGGAGGAGATCGTCGCCGCCGGCGCCGCCGCGGTCGCCGCCGGGATCGAGGTGGAGGGGCGGGTCATCAGCGGCGGCTCGATCGCCCCCGCGATCGTCGCCGATTCCGGCGACGCCGACCTGCTCGTCGTCGGCTCCCGCGGGTACGGGGCGGTCGGCCGGGTGCTGGTCGGCTCGGTCGCGACCGGCCTGCTGCACCGCGCCGGCTTCCCGGTGCTGACCGTGCCGCGGCCGGTGTCGAGCGAGGTCGGGTCGGAGCAGTCGACCCGGCAGGCGGCGAGGGCCGGATGACCGGGACGCCCCGCAAGGACGCCGGTGGGACGCCCCGCAAGGACGCCGGCGTGCCGCCCCGCCGGGTGGTGATCGGCTGCAACGGCAGCGAGGGCGCCTTCGACGCGGTTGCGGTCGCCCGCCTGCTCGCCGGCGACGAGCCGAGCTTCCTGCTCGTCGACGTGGCGCCGCGCGGACCCCTCGGGCGTCGCTTCAGTGCGCACGTCCCGGGCGACTTCTCGATCGCCCGTCACGCCCTCGCGGTCACCGCCGGACCGGACGGGGTCGAGACCCGCTCGGTACACGCCGACTCGGCCGCCGAGGTGCTCGCCGACATCGCTGCGGACGAGCGCCACGACCTGATCGTGGTCGGCTCGCCGCACCGGGGACCGCTCGGGCGGATCCTCCTCGGCAGCGTCGCCCGGGACCTGATCCACCGCTCCTCGGTCCCGGTCGCGATCGCCCCGCGCGGCTTCGGCCACACGGCCACGCCCGCGCGGATCGTGGTCGGCTTCGACGGCTCGCCGGAGGCCGAGGCGGCGCTCGAGTGGGCCGACGCCTTCGCCGCCGCGCGCCATGCCGAACTCGACGTCTTCACCGTGGCGACGCCACCGGGCGCGATCCCCGGCGCGCTCGGTCACCCGGCGCCCGGCCCGGCGGAACCGTTCGAGGCGCTGGAAGCGGCGGCCGACCGGATCGCCGCCGGCACCACCGCCCACGCCCACCTGCGGATCGGCCCCGCCGCCCCCAACCTGAGCGCCGCCGCCGCGACCGCCGACCTGCTCGTGGTCGGCACCCGACTCCACGGCGCGCCGGCAGAGGCGCTGGTCGGCTCGGTCGCCGACGAGCTGGTCACGGCGCCGCGCTGTCCGGTCGTCGTCGTGCCCCTCCGTAATCGCCCGTCGGGCGGGCGTCGGTCCCGCCCCGATGGCGAGTCCACGCTCACCGCCGAGGATGCGCGCGCATGAAGAACTTCATCGACACCCAGGAATTCAGTCGCGAGGAACTGGCCGAGCTGATCGGCCTGATCCTTCTGCTCAAGGAAGCCGACCGCGACCGCGCCCTGCCGGAACTGCTGCGCCGGCGCTCGCTGGGGATGATCTTCGAGGAGCCCTCGACCCGCACCCGCGTCTCCTTCGAGGTGGCGATGCAGAAGCTCGGCGGCCACGCCCTCTACCTGAAGCCGGGCGAGATCCACCTCGGCGAGCGCGAGTCGATCGGCGACACCGCCCGCGTCCTCTCGCGGATGTGCGACGTGATCGAGGCGCGGACGCTGAAGCACCAGACGGTGCTGGCCCTGGCCGCCAACGCGACGGTGCCGGTGATCAACGGCCTCACCGACTTCAACCACCCGACCCAGGCGGTCTGCGACGTCTTCACGATGAGCGAGCACCTGCCGCCGGGGCGCGGCCTGCACGGCTCGACCGTCGTCTTCGTCGGCGACCGCACCAACGTCTGCAGCTCGACCATGTTCATCACCACCCAGTTCGGGATGAACTTCGTCCACGCCGCCCCGGCCGCCTACCAGGCGCCGGCGGAGTGGCTCGAGGTCGCCCGCGCCAACTGCGTCGAGTCGGGCGGCTCGGTCGCCGTCACCGAGAACGTCGAGGACGCGGTCGCGGTCGCCGACTACGTCTACACCGACCTCTGGTGGTGGGTCGGCCAGGAGGACGAGATCCCCGAGCGCCGCGCCGCCTTCATGCCGCGCTACCAGGTGAACGAGGCGCTGATCGAGCGCGCCCCCGCGCACGCGAAGTTCATGCACTGCCTGCCCGCCTCGCGCGGGGTCGAGGTGACCGACGCGGTGATCGACGGGCCGCGCTCGATCGTCTTCGACCAGGCCGAGAACCGGCTGCACGCGGAGAAGGGGATCCTCACCTGGCTCACCTATCCGACCTTGAAGGAGCCCGCGAGCGAGGCCGTCGAGGCCGACTACGCGGCTCGTGTCCATGACTACCTCGGCCGCGTCGGCTGGGAGGCCGGCGTCGCCGTCGGCAAGGAGGAACGATGAAATCGCGCCGTCGTGTGATGGGCCTGGTGGACGTCACGCTGTTCACCGTCTCGGCGATGCTGGTCGTCGACCAGCTGACCGCCTCGGCCTCGATCGGCACCGACACCCTCGGCTGGTGGCTGCTGGCGATCATCTTCTTCCTCGTCCCCTACGGGCTGATCACCGCCGAGCTGGCGACGACCTACCCCGAACAGGGCGGCATCTACGTCTGGGCGAAGCGCGCCTTCGGCAACCGCTGGGCCGCCCGCACCACCTACTGGTACTGGGTCAACGTCGGCCTCTGGATGCCCTCGGTCTTCCTCCTCTTCGCCGGCCTCTTCTGCCAGCTCTTCATCCACAACTGGACCGACTGGCCGGCGGGCAAGTGGCCGCAGGTCGTGATCGCCCTCGCCCTCACCTGGGCGGTCGTCGGGGTCGGGATCATCCGTCTCGAAATCGGTAAATGGGTGAACAACGTCGGCGCGATCATCAAGGTCGTGATCATCTTCGCCCTCGGCGCCGGCGGCATCATCTTCGCCATCCGCCACGGCTCCGCCAACCACATCCACGGCGGCAGCTTCCTGCCCACCTTCGGCGTCACCAAGACCTACCTGCCGGTGATCATCTACCTGCTGATGGGTTTCGAGCTGGTCTCCTCGATGGCGGGCGAGGTGAAACGGCCGGAGAAGGACCTGCCCCGTGCGCTCTTCACCTCGGGCGCCTCGATCGCCTTCCTCTACGTCTTCGCCACCGTCGGCATCCTGCTGGCACTGCCGCTGGGCAAGCTTGAACTGGTCCAGGGTCTGGTCGAAACGTTCCGCGAAATCTTCGGCCGCACCGGGGTCGGCGAGGTCGTCGTCTACATCCTCGGGATCGGTGCCCTCTACACCTACTTCACCAACATGACCACCTGGACGATGGGCGCCAACCGCGCCGCGGCCGAGGCGGCGCAGGACGGCGAGCTGCCCGCGGTGCTCGCCCGCGAACACCCGAAGCACAAAACCCCCGCGGCGGCGTTCCTGATCACCGGGCTGATCTCGACCTTCGTCCTGGTCGGCACGGCGCTCTTCATCAACACCGAGGACAACCTCTTCTTCGCCATCTTCGCCGCCTCCTCGGTGATCTTCCTGCTGCCCTACCTGCTGATGTTCCCGGCGGTGTCGGTGCTGCGGCGCAAGGACCCGGAGCGCGAGCGGCCCTTCAAGATCCCCGGCGGCGACGGCGTCGTCATCGCCCTCTCTATCCTGACCACGATCGTGATCGCCGCCTCCACCCTGCTCTTCGTCTGGCCCGAGGTGCCCCACGCCCCGGCCGAATGGAGCTACACCGGGCCGCTGCTGGCGATCGTCGTCGGCGCCCTGGTGGTCGGCGAGGTGATCATCTGGCGGATGGCCCACCCGCGGGCCCCGCGGGCGGTGCGCTCCGGGCCCGAGCCGCAGGCCGGCCCACCGCAGTCGGCGACCGGAGGGCAGGGCGCATGAGCCGCCTCCTCTCCACCACGCCGGCGGCCGACGGCTTCCGCATGCCGGGCGAGTTTGAGCCCCACTCGGGCTGCTGGCTCGCCTGGCCGGAGCGACCGGACAACTGGCGCTGGGGCGCGAAGCCCGCGCAGGCTGCCTACGTCGAGGTGGCGCGAGCGATCGCGACCTCCGAGCCGGTGACGATGGCCGTCTCCGACGCCCAGTTCGAGCACGCGCGGACGGTGCTGCCGGCGGAGGTGCGGCTGGTCGAGATCTCCACCGACGACGCCTGGATCCGCGACATGGGCCCGACCTTCGTGGTCGACGGCAGCGGCGCGCGGCGCGGCATCGACTGGCACTTCAACGCCTGGGGCGGGCTCCTCGGCGGGCTCTACTTCCCCTGGGACCGCGACGACCGTGCCGCGGCCAAGGTGATCGAGATCGAAGGGGCGGACCGCTACCGGGCGCCGATCGTGCTCGAGGGCGGCTCGATCCACGTCGACGGCGAGGGCACCGTGATCGCCACCGAAGAGTGCCTCCTGAACGCGAACCGCAACCCGGAGCTCTCCCGCGAGGAGATCGAGCGCACCCTGCACGAATACCTCGGCACCGAGAAGATGGTCTGGCTCGGCCGCGGCGTCTTCAACGACGAGACCGACGGCCACGTCGACAACATCGCCTGCTTCGCCGAGCCGGGCAAGATCCTCCTCACCTGGGCCGAGGACCCCGCCGACCCCCAGCACGAGATCTCCGCCGACGCCGAGCGCCGCCTGGAAGCGGCGACCGACGCCCGCGGCCGCTCCTTCGAGGTCGTCCGCCTGCCCTCCCCCGGCCCGGTCGAGATCGCCGCCGACGAGGCCGCCGGCGTCGACGCCGTCGAGGGCACCCTCCCCCGCCGCCCCGGAGACCGCCTCGCCGCCTCCTACGTCAACTTCTTCCTCGGCACCAAGACCATCGTCTTCCCCCTCCTCGACGAGCGCCACGACGACGAGGCCGCCGAGATCCTCCGCACCACCTTCCCCGACCGCCAGGTCCTCGGCGTCCCCGCCCGCGAGATCCTCCTCGGCGGCGGCAACATCCACTGCATCACCCAGCAGGTCCCCGCGGCGGCGCCCGCCGCGGAGTGAGTTCGCACTTATCGCGGGCCGGAGGCGAGCCCCCGGTCAGTTCGCTCAGTTCGCTATTTGTTTCGCATAGCGGTACAAGAAGCGAACGGACCACCGGGCGGGGGGTGGCCGTCCGAGCTGCGTCCCGGGCGTCTCGTGGCGGCCCTGGCAGGTTGTGACCGCCATGAGACGCCCGGGACGTGAGGGGTTCGTGGGGAAGCGGTACAGGGACGGGAGGAGGTGCGGGCTTCCGTGACGGTCCCGTCGAGGAACGTCACGGGTCCACATCAGGCCGGGGGGCGTCAGTGCACTTGTCCCCGCCATGAGGGGGACCAGT
>DASZUH010000165.1:0-1832 GCA_035547715.1 Solirubrobacterales bacterium | reverse complement strand
CGGGCGAGGTAGTACTCGACGATCGTGAACCCGTTGGCGAGGGTGAAGGCGAGCTGGGAGATCGGGTTGGCCCCGGCCTCGGCGATGTGGTACCCGCTGATCGAGACGCTGTAGAAGTTCCGCACCCCGTTGGCGACGAAGAATTCCTGGACGTCGCCCATCATCTTCAGCGCGAACTCGGTCGAGAAGATGCAGGTGTTCTGCGCCTGGTCCTCCTTGAGGATGTCGGCCTGGACGGTGCCGCGAACCTTGCGCAGGGTCTCGTCCTTGATCCGCGCGTACTCGTCGGCGTCGAGGACGTCGGCGCCGGTGACGCCGAGCAGACCGAGCCCGAGGCCGTCGTTGCCCGGCGGGAGCTCGCCTTTGTAGTGGGGGCGCGGCTTGCCGGCGAAGAGGTCGTCGAGCTTCCGTTCGGTCGCCTCCCAGCGCCCGCTCTCCTTGAGGTGCTTTTCGACCTGCTGGTCGACCGCGGCGTTCATGAAGAAGGCGAGGATGATCGGGGCGGGGCCGTTGATCGTCATCGAGACCGAGGTCGTCGGCGCGCAGAGGTCGAAGCCCGAGTAGAGCTTCTTGGCGTCGTCGAGGGTGGCGATCGAGACGCCCGAGTTGCCGACCTTGCCGTAGATGTCGGGGCGCTCGGCGGGGTCCTCGCCGTAGAGGGTGACCGAGTCGAAGGCGGTCGAGAGACGGGCCGCGGGCTGGCCCTGGGAGAGGTAATGGAAGCGGCGGTTGGTGCGCTCGGGGGAGCCCTCGCCGGCGAACATCCGGGTCGGGTCCTCGCCCTCGCGGCGGTAGGGGAAGACGCCGCCGGTGTAGGGGTAGGAGCCGGGCAGGTTCTCCTTCATCAGGAAGCGCAGGCGGTCGCCCCAGCCGGAGAAGCTCGGCGGCGCGATCTTCGGGATCTGCTGGTGGGAGAGCGATTCGCGGTAGTTCGGGCCGGTGATCGCCTTGCCGCGGACCTCGTAGGAGAAGGACTCGGCGGTGATGCCCTCGATGCGCCGGTCCCAGCCGCGCAGCAGCCCGATCGCCTCGGAGCCGAGGGCGGCGAGCGCCTCGTTGTAGGCGCGGCGCAGCGCGGCGGTCTCGCCGTCGCCGAGCTCGGCCTCCGGGTAGGCCTCGAGCGGCGCCGGGAGGGCGGCGTCGTGGAGGGCGCGGAGGGACTCGTAGAGGTGCTGCACGCGGCCCGCCGTCTCGGCGAGCTCGTCGACCTTCGCGTTGATTCCCCTCCCCTGCTCGGCGATCTCGGCGAGGTAGCGGACGCGGGGTCCGGGGATCAGGACGTTGCCGAGCGGCTCGTGGTTCTGCGGGTCGATGCCGGGGTCGAAGCGCCCCGGGTCGTCACCGCCCGCCCGCTCGGCCAGCGCGCGGCAGAGGTTGACGAACATCCAGGTGACGCCGGGGTCGTCGAACTGGGACGCGATCGTCGGGTAGACCGGCACCTCGTCCTCGGCGAGGTCGAAGGCGACCCGGTTGCGCCGCCACTGTTTGCGCACGTCGCGCAGCGCGTCGGCGGCGCCCTGCTTGTCGAACTTGTTGATGACGACGATCTCGGCGAGGTCGAGCATGTCGATCTTCTCCAGCTGCGAGGCGGCGCCGAACTCGCTCGTCATCACGTAGATCGGCAGGTCGACGAGATCGACGATCTCCGAGTCCGACTGGCCGATGCCGGCGGTCTCGACGATGACGAGGTCGAACTCGGCGGCGCGCAGGTAGGCGATCGCGTCGGCGAGGACGGCGGTGGTCGAGACGTTGGCGCGGCGGGTCGCCATCGAGCGCATGTAGAGCTGCTCGTGGCGGAGGCTGTTCATGCGGATGCGGTCGCCGAGCAGGGC
>DASZUH010000164.1:0-1759 GCA_035547715.1 Solirubrobacterales bacterium | reverse complement strand
GCCTGATCATCAGCAGCAGGACCGGCAGCAGGACGTAGAGCTGCACCTCGACCGCGATCGACCAGAACGCCGTGTTGGGACTCGGCGCGCCGACGATGTTCTGCAGCAGCGCGCCGTTGACGAGCACCGACATCGCATCGGGGACGCCGCTCCGCGGTTGCGGGACGATCAGCCACGCCACCGCGAGGCTGAAGGCGAGGGCGGCCCAGTAGGCGGGCAGGATCCGCCGCGCCCGCCGGCGCGCGTAGTCCCGGATCCCGTCGAGCCGCCAGCCGGCCCGGGCCGGCGCGAGCGCGAGCGAGAAGCCGGACAGGACGATGAAGACGAGGACCGCGAAGCGCCCGTAGGCGAACCAGCCGGCCCAGAACGGCGCGCCGTCGGTCGGGTAGCCGGGGAAGGCGCGCAGGGAGACGTGGTAGACGACGACGTAGAGCGCGGCGAGGCCGCGCACGCCGTCGAGGCCGGGGAGCCTGCGGTCGGTCACCGGGCGGCCGGCTTCGAGTCGAAGGCGTCGAAGAACTTGTCCCGGAACGAGCTCATCGGCCAGACCGGCGCGTCTTTGCGGGGTTTCAGGCCGGGGTTCCAGCCCCACCCTGCGATCGCCTTCAGCACCTTCGGGTCGTGGGAGATGATCGAGATCGGGACCTGGTGCCCGGCCCGTTCGCCGGTGACCGGATTGCGCGGCTGGTGGTCGCCGAGCTCGATCACCACCAGGTTCTTCCTGCCGTAGCGCCGGATGAAGCTGGTGAGGGTGTCGATCGTGTAGACGATCGACCTGCCGTAGTTCGCCTGGACCCGCGGCGCGTCGGCCCAGTAGGACAGGAACGACCCGCCTTCGTAGTGGTTCGGGAGGTCGTCGTAGATCGAGCCGTCGCCGACTTCGTTCCACCCGATCTCCACCGGCACGCGGTTCCAGGGCTGGTGGCTGGAGACGGTGTCGACCTCGGCGAACAGCGGCCGGCGGTACGCCCTGCCGAGCTCCAGCCGCTGCAGCGCCGAGTAGATGTACTGGTCGGGCATCGACGCGTAGGAGAAGGTGGGGCCGCGGTAGCCGACCTGGTTGCGGTTGTAGATCTTGTCCCAGTGGTAGAACGCCTTCCCTTCCGGCCAGGGGCGGTCGTTCGAGGGCACGTCGTCGACCGTCCGCCAGCCGGCGCGGTTGAACGCCGAGGCGAGCGTGAAGCGCCGTTCCGGGAGCAGCTGGCCGTAGCGGCGCAGGCTGTCGACCCAGAGGCCCGAGTTCAGGGTCGAGTGCGCCAGCCAGCTGCCGCCGCCGAAGGTCGGCGAGATGAGGAAGCCGCTGCGGGAGTGGAAGCCGGCGCTCGCCAGGCGCCTGTCCCCGGCGGCCAGCGCTTCGTCGACCTCGGGGGCGAACGAGGATTCTTCGAGGGCGACGCGGCCGAAGGACTCGGCGAAGACAAGCAGGACGTCCTTGCCGCGCAGCGCCGTCAGCAACCGGTTCGTCGGCGTGTCGCGGTAGGGGTCGTGCTTGATCTCGCGGCCGAAGACGCCGACGTCGTTCACTTCGGCCCGCACGATCTTCGCCTCGTCGAAGAGCACGCCAGCGGAGATCGCGGAGGCGATCGGGGTGTGGGAGACGAACTGCGCGCCGAGCACGGCGCAGGCCGCCCAGACCGCGGCGAGGCCGGCGACGGCGCGGAGCGTCCGGCGGCGGTGGTCGGCCGCGACCCGCGCCACCCGTAGCATCGCCAGGGTGAGGACGACGATCGCGGCCACCACGCCGACCACGGCGCCGATC
>DASZUH010000163.1:0-4069 GCA_035547715.1 Solirubrobacterales bacterium | reverse complement strand
GAGCGCCACATCCGCGTGCGCACCCTGCCGACCGTCTTCGAGCTCCTGCGCGGCGGCGTCCAGCTGAACAAACAGCTGCGCGAGGTCCAGGTCGAGGACGTGCTCGGGCGCGAGCCGGTCGTGGTCGAGCTCGACCGCGTCGGCGCCTACCTGCACGACAAACGGGTCCTCGTCACCGGCGCCGGCGGCTCGATCGGCGCCGAGCTCTGCCGCCAGATCGCCCGCGTCGACCCGCGCCTGCTGGTGATGCTCGACCACGCCGAGGACAACCTCTTCGAGATCGAGCGGGAGATGCTCGACGAGCGCCACTTCACCAACGCCGAGTCGGTGCTCGCCGACTGCCGCGAGCCGCACCGCATGCACGAGACGATGCAGCGCTTCAAGCCCGACATCGTCTTCCACGCCGCCGCCTACAAGCACGTGCCGCTGATGGAGGCCAACCCGCTCGAGGCGGTCCGCAACAACGCGATCGCGACCCGGATCACCGCCGAAACCGCCGCCGCGGCGAAGGCCGAGCGCTTCGTCCTCATCTCGACCGACAAGGCGGTCAACCCGCAGACCGTGATGGGGGCCTCGAAGGCGATGGCCGAGTGGATCGTCGAGACCGCCGCCGACCGCCACCCCGCCACCCGCTTCGCCTCGGTCCGCTTCGGCAACGTGCTCGCCTCCTCGGGCAGCGTGGTGCCGATCTTCCGCGGCCAGATCGAGCGCGGCGGCCCGGTCACCGTCACCCACCCCGAGATGACGCGGTACTTCATGACCATCCCGGAGGCGGTGCAGCTGGTGATCCGCGCCGGCGACATCGGCACCGGCAAAGGCGAGGTGTTCGTCCTCGACATGGGCGAGCCGGTGAAGATCGTCGACCTCGCCCACAACATGATCCGCCTCGCCGGCTACGAGCCCGAACGCGACATCGCGGTCGAGTTCACCAAGCCGCGCCCCGGCGAGAAGCTCCACGAGGTGCTCTTCTCCGAGCACGAGAACCCCCAGCCGACCGCCGCCAAACGCATCAACCGGGCGGTGCGGACGACGCCGCTGGACCCCGATTGGGTCGATTCGACCCTCGCCGAACTGGAAGCGATGGTTCTGGCCGGGGACGAGGCTAACTTGGCCGAACGGGTCGTGGACCTCATCGCTCAACCGCGTTGAGGCGCTACAACCTCATGCTGGACGGGTAGCCTTCCGCAACTTTGCTGCACACGGTCGAAAGAATCGGCTCCTTCGCGGGCCTCGCGTCCTTCCTGGGGTTGGCGATCTACGCCTTGCTGCTCTTCGCCCACGGCCGCGACATCCGCCGGCTGCGCGATTGGGCGGGCTCGGCGCCGGAGCGCGAAGCCGAGCGGATGGCGCAGACGCAGACGATCGCCGCCCAGCGCGCCGAAGAGCTGCGCGAACTCGAGGAGTCGCGGACGGCCGAGCACGAAGCGATCGAGCAGCGCGAGGTCCGGCGCCGACGACGCGAGGAAGGGCTGCCCGAACAGACCCGCGGCGAGCGCTTCCGCGAACGGTTCTCCGGCTTCGGCGAATCGCTCTCGCGGCCGGCGCTGCTGGCGGTCCTCTTCGTCGTCTTCGTGCTGGTCGTCGGCGGCGTCGCCTACGCGGTGCTGAACGGCGGCGGCGAAGAAACCAAGGGCGGCGGCAACCACCACGGCAGGCAGGCGGCCGCGGCGAAGAAGATCAAGCCCGGCGAAATCGAAGTCGCGGTGCTGAACGGGACCGCCTCGGAGGGCCTCGCCGCCACCTGGGGCGGCAAGGTCGAAGAAAAGGGCTTCGAACTCGGCGCCGTGACCAACACCGAATCGGAATTCGAAACCTCGGTCGTGATGTTCAGACCGGGGCGGGAGCCGGAAGCCAAGGAGGTCTCCGAACGGCTTTCGATCGCCAAGGTGCAACCGATGAGCAGCGAAGTCGCCGGCGTCTCGGGCGGCGCCGGCGTCTCGGTCGTCGTCGGCGAGGACAATGCCCCGGCGGAAGGCTGACGCGGCCGCCGTCGTCTTCGCGCTGCTCGTCGTCGCCACCGTCGCCGCCTTCGCCTACGCCCAGCGGGTGAAGCGCGACCCGCAGATCATCGACAAATTCAAGATCGCCGGGGAAAGCACCAACGGGTTCACGCCGGGCGGGCCCTGCCATCGGCGGATCCGGCTGAAATTCCGCACCACCACCTCGAACACGGGGACCGTGCAGATCATCAAGCCCGGCGGCAAGGTGATCCGGGTGCTCGCCGAAGGCACCTTTCTCAAGCGCTACAGCTACCACGCGTACCACTGGGACGGGAAGAACGACGCGGGTCGGGTCCAGCCGGTCGGTCGCTACCGGATGCGGGTCCTGCTCGAAGACGAAGGCCGCGAGCTGACCCTGCCGGGGACGATCCGCCTGTTCGCCCCGGGCTCCCTGGCCTGCGGCGAAGGGAAGTCCCCTTGAGCGACTTCCTCTCGGGCGCGGGGCTGCTGATCGCCGCCGCCTGCGCCTGCGCCTCGATCCTCCTGCCCGCCGGGCGCACGCGGAGCGCCTGCATGCTGGTCGCGCTGGTCCTCTTCCCGGTCCTGATCGTCGGCGACCAGTGGCACAACCACCAGATCGTCGACCTGCGCCACCACGAGGCCAAGGCCGCCGCCGCGATCGTCGTCGGCGTCGTCCTGGTGGTCGGCCTGGCCTGGGCCTTCGTCCGCCGGCCGATCCTGATGCCGCTGGCGATCATCGCCACGCTTCCCTTCCGCGTCCCGCTCGAATCCGGCGGGGAAACGGCCAACCTGCTGGTGCCGCTCTACGTCGTCATCGGCGCGGGCGTGCTGGCGGCGATCTTCCTGCCGCCCCCGGCCGAGAAGCGCAGGCCGAGATGGGTGGCGAAAACGCTCGCGATCTTCGTCATGCTCTACGCGCTGCAGGCGCTCTACTCGGAGGACTACTCGAAAGGGCTGCAGGAAGTGTGCTTCTTCCTCGTCCCCTTCACCCTCGCCTACATCCTCCTGCGCGAGCTGCCCTGGGACCGTCGCCTGCTCCTCTGGACCCTCTGCCTGATCGCGGTCGAGGCGATCGTCTTCGTCGCGATCGGCAGCGTCGAGTACCTCAGCCGCAGCCTCTTCTGGAACGACGCGGTGATCCGCTCGAACGAATTCCACACCTACTTCCGGGTCAACTCGATCTTCTGGGACCCGAACATCTACGGTCGTTATCTGGCCCTGGTGCTGGTGGTGGTCACCGCGGCGGTGCTATACGCGAGGGGCCGGCGCAACTTCTGGCTGCTCGCGGGGACGATCCTCGTGCTCTGGCTCGGCCTCGCGCAGACCTTCAGCCAGTCGAGCTTCGTCGCCCTGCTCGCCGGGCTCGCGGTGCTGGCGGCGCTGCGCTGGTCGTGGCGTTGGACGCTCGCGGTGGTCCTCGTCGGGATCGTCGGCGGCGCGCTCGTCGTCCTGCTGGTCGGCGGCAAGTCGATCACCTGGGACCGCATCAACGTCGACACCTCGGGCCGCGGCCACCTGATCTCGGGCGGCGCCGAACTCTTCGCCGACCGGCCGCTCTGGGGCTACGGCTCGGGCTCCTTCCAGCAGGCCTACGAGAACCACCTGCCGAAGGAAAAGGCGCCGGTGACGGTCTCCCACACCGAGCCGATCACCGTCGCCGCCGAGCAGGGGCTGATCGGGCTGGCCGCCTACGTCGCCCTGATCGTCGTCGCGCTCTGGACGATGGGGGCGGGGATGTGGGCGCACGGGCCGGACCGCGGCCCGCCCTACGCCTTCGTCGCCCGCGCCGCGGTGCTGGCGGCATTCGTCGCGCTGGTCGTGCATACGATGGCCTACGCAGGCTTTTTTCAAGACCCGATCACGTGGGTGCTGCTCGCGGTGGGCGCTTCACTGGCTGCCACGCGGGTTCCTGACCAAGCAGATCAAGGACGCAGGGAGCGCCATGTGCTCCCGACATAAGCGACCGAGGACGCCGAGATGCGCCGGTCAGGGGCCCGCGTGTCGGGATACCTACGGCGCCTAGCCACCACCGGCGCCGCCTACACGGCGGCGAGCATCCTCTCGAAGCTGATCGCGGTCGCGCTGCTGCCGCTCTACACGCGGCACCT
>DASZUH010000162.1:0-2888 GCA_035547715.1 Solirubrobacterales bacterium | reverse complement strand
CACCTGGTGGTCGTCGACACCGGCTTCAACTACGCCGAGTTCGGCAAGGTCCTGGCCGACGGTTACGGCGTCACCGACTGGCAGCCGCCGGAGGTGGTGCTCTCGCGGATCGGCATCGACCCCGCCGACGTCGACACGGTGATCCTCACCCACAACCACTTCGACCACGCCGGCGGCGTCGACCTCTTCCCCAACGCACACGTCTACCTGCAGTCGCGCGAGGTCCAGAACTACATGTACGTCCGCGGCCTGCCCGAGCGGATGCAGTGGCTGACCACCGCGGTCGATCCCGACCTCATGCTCTCGCTCGCCGAGCGGATGCGCGACGGCAAGTTGACGCTGGTCGACGGCGAACGCGAGGTCCTGCCGGGCCTCTGGTGCCGTCCCGCCCACGACACCCACACCGCCGGCTCGCAGTACGTGACCCTCGACCAGCACGACGGGCGTTGGCTGCTCGCCGGGGACAACTGCTACACGTACGACAACTTCCTCGGCTCGCAGGAGAACGGCAGGTTCGTGCCGATCGGGCTCGCCTTCGGCTCGATGCAGGAGTGCGTCCTGACGATGGAGAAGATGTACACCTGGGTCGGCGAAGACCTCAGCCGCATCGTCCCCTTCCACGCGCTCGAATTGTGGGACAAGTTCCCCACCCACGTCTTCGACGACACCCTCCACCTCGCCGAGCTCACGGTGGCCCCGGGCGCCGCGAGCAGGCTGGAGGCGCTCAATGCCACCGCGTAGCAAGACCGCGGTGGAGCGGGTCGGGATGGTCGGGCTCGGCAACATGGGCGGCCGGATCGCCCGCCGGATCGCCGCCGCGGACTGGTCGATCGCCGGCTTCGACGTCGATCCCGGAGCGGCCGAGGCGGCCGGGATCGAGCCCGCCGCCGCGGCCGCCGAGCTCGGCGCCCGCGTCGACGCGCTCTTCATGTCCCTGCCCGACTCGAAGGTGGTCGAGGCGGTCGTCCTCGGCGACGGCGGCCTCCTCGGCGCGGTCGCCGCGGGAACGGTCGTGGTCGACCTCTCGACCGCCGCGCCCGACTCGACGGTGCGGATCCAGGCCGCCTTCGCCGAGCGCGGGGTCGACTACGTCGACGCCGGGATCTCCGGCGGCGCCGCGGCAGCCGAGAAGGGCACGTTGACGATCATGGCCGGCGGCTCCGCGGAGGCGCTCGACCGCGTGCGGCCGGTGATCGACTCCTTCGCCGCCAAGGTGTTCCACATGGGCGGCCCCGGCCGCGGCCACGTGGCCAAGCTCCTCAACAACTTCCTCAACGGGGTGAGCCTGGCGGCATCCGCCGAGGCGATGGTCGGGGCGAAGCTGGCGGGCCTCGACCTGCGGCAGTTCCTCGCGGTCGTCAACAGCTCGAGCGGGGTCAACTTCGCGACCCTCAACCGGTTCCCGAAGATCATCGAGGGCGACTACCTCGAGGGCGGGCTGTCCTCGAACCTGATGGCCAAGGACCTGCGGCTCTACCTCGAATTGATGCAGGACCTCGGGGCGACCAGCTTCACCGGGCCGCCGACGCTCGGCACCTTCGACCTCGCCAACGCCCTCGGCTACGGCGACCAGATCTCCAACCGCGTCGTCGACGCGATCGGGGACATGGCCGGCGGCACGCGGGTCCAGGCCGACGCGGGGGCGGACCGATGAGGGTCGCCCACGGGCGCGCCGACCGCCCCACCGAGCGCCGCACCGACACCTTCAGCGGCGGCGTCTGGGGTGACCTCGTCCTCCCCGCCGAGGACGGAATCGTCGTCAACACCGTCACCTTCGAGCCGGGCGCGCGCACCTACTGGCACCAGCACGAGATCGCCCAGGTGCTGTTCGTGACCCACGGCGAGGGCCGGTTGCAGTCGGCCGACGGGACCGGCGCGACGCTCCGCCCCGGCGACGTCGCCCACATTCCGGCCGGCGAGGTGCACTGGCACGGTGCGGCCCCCGGGTCGATCCTCGTCCACGTCGCGGTCTCGGTCGGCAAGACCGAATGGATGAACGAGGTCAGCGAGGAGGACTACGCCTCCGCCTTCACCGATTGAGCCGCGATCGTCGGCGAAAGTCGGGAATCGTGATCTTCACGGCGTCAGGATCGTGAACGAGCCGTTGACGTTTTCCTTGAAGGTTTCGTTCCAGATGGAGACCTGGAATTCGCCCGTGCCGATCCTGGTCACGGATGCGGTGTTCAGCTCGCCGGAGACCGAGGAGGCAAGTGCGATCTGCACCGGACTGTCGACGAACCTGACGTGGAAGATCCCCGGAAAGATCTTCCTGACCAGGACTTCCCCGCCGCTGCAGTCGTAGGGAAATTCGACGCCGGCGGTCGAGTACGTGCCTTCGTTCACGGCCGGCCCATTCACCTCGGCGAATCCCTTGATCGCGCCGCTGGTCGAATCGCAGTCGCTGCTCGTGTAGTCGGTGGCAGGGATGCCGCCCAGGGAGAGGGCATTGGTCGCCGTCGCGGCCGTGTCCGCCGTCTTGGCGTTGTCGGCGTTGGTGGCGGTCGTCGCCTTGACGGCGTTCGTCGCGTTGACCGCATTCGTCGCGTTCATCGCGTTGGTGGCGTTCGTCGCGTTGGTGGCGTTGGTGGCCGTCGGGACCGTTCCGATTGCGGCAGGGTCCAGCTTCGAGGCCGTGATGGCCCCGTTCTTGATCTTCGAGGTCGTCACCGCATTTTCTTTCAGCTGCCTGCTGCCCACCGTGTTCTTGCCGAGCTTCACGGCGGCGACCGCGCCGCCCCCGAGCACGAGGAACACCGCGAGCGTCGACATCACATTCGCGTACGTGATCCTGCCGCGGATCGTCTCCACCCCGGACTCCTCTGCTCAGGATGACCCGCGCGGGCCATCGGTTCTTTCCACAACCAGGAGGACACTTCCAATCACGCCGG
>DASZUH010000161.1:0-6393 GCA_035547715.1 Solirubrobacterales bacterium | reverse complement strand
GCGCTGGGCGAATGCGTTCAGGCCGGGGAACTCGGCCGCGGTACCGAGCTCCTCCTCGATCCGCAGCAACCGGTTGTACTTGGCGACGCGGTCGGAGCGCGACGGGGCGCCGGTCTTGATCTGGCCGACGCCGGTGGCGACGGCGAGGTCGGCGATCGTCGTGTCCTCGGTCTCTCCGGAGCGATGCGAGATGACCGCGGTGTAGCCCGCGTCGCGGGCGATGCGGATCGCCTCCAGGGTCTCCGAGAGGGTGCCGATCTGGTTCACCTTGACGAGGATCGAGTTGCCGACGCCGAGCTCGATGCCGCGGCGCAGGCGCGCCGGGTTGGTGACGAAGAGGTCGTCGCCGACGAGCTGGACCTCCCCGCCGAGCGCGTCGGTGAGGAGCTTCCAGCCGTCCCAGTCCTCTTCGTCCATGCCGTCCTCGAGCGAGACGATCGGATACTTGGCGACGAGCTCGCCCCAGTACGCGACCATCTCCTGCGGGGAGAGCGTGCGACCCTCGTGCCCGAGCACGTAGTTGCCGTCCTCGTAGATCTCGCTGGTCGCCGGGTCGAGGGCGATGAAGATGTCGGAGCCGGGCTCGTACCCGGCCGCCTCGACGCCCTCGAGCACGGCCTGCAGGGCCGCCTCGTTGGACTCAAGGTTGGGGGCGAAGCCGCCCTCGTCGCCGACCGCGGTGGCGAGGCCGCGGGCGCCGAGGCTCTTCTTCAGCGCGTGGAAGACCTCGGAGCCGAAGCGCAGGCACTCGGAGAAGCTGGAGGCGCCGGCGGGGACGATCATGAACTCCTGGAAGTCGACCGAGTTGTCGGCGTGGGCGCCGCCGTTCAGCACGTTCATCATCGGTACCGGCAGCAGGCGCGGCTCGCCGCCGCCGTAGAGCTCGGCGAGGTAGCGGTAGAGCGGCTGCTCGGAGTCCGCCGCGGCGGCCTTGGCGGCGGCCAGCGAGACGCCGAGGATCGCGTTGGCGCCGAGGCGGCCCTTGTTCGGGGTGCCGTCGAGCTCGATCATCGTCTCGTCGAGGGCGCCCTGCTCGGCGGCGCGGGCGCCGGTCAGCGCCGCGGCGATCTCGCCGTTGACGTTGGCGACCGCCTTGCCGACGCCCTTGCCCGCCCAGCGCTCGCCGCCGTCGCGGAGCTCGACCGCCTCGAACTCACCGGTCGAGGCACCGGAGGGAACCGCGGCGACGCCGCGCGCCCCGGACTCCAGGGCGACCTCGACCTCGACGGTCGGGTTGCCGCGCGAATCGAGGATCTGGCGCGCGTGGATGGAGGAGATCGTGCTCACGAGAGGGCCACTCTATTCGGCGAGGGCGCCGTCGCGCCGTGCGCCTCGGTCCGACCTACTTTTCGGACGATTCGCCTTCGGCCGCGGCTTTGGCGGCCGCTTCTTCGGCGGCTTTCACCGCCGCTTCTTCTTCGGCCGAGCCGCCGCCCGCCGCGCCTTCGGCTCCGGCGGCCCCTTCGGCGGCTTCGCCTTCGGCTTTTTTCGCCGTCGCTTCGGGATGCGGACGCTGGACCAGTCGTTCGCCTTCCGGTTTACCGGTGCTGATCGTGCCGGGGACGGCGGGCGAGTTCTGGATCACCGGCGCCTGGCATTCTTTCGCCGGCGTTTTCGGGTTGGCTTCGTAGCAGGATTCGGGGTTGGCGGCCGGATGCCCGCTGCCCTTGTAGTTGGCGCAGCTTTCGATCACGTAGCCGGAGGCGCAGTGGCTGCGCTGGACCCACTTCTGCTGGAAGCCGGTGACCCATTCGGAGAAGTATTTCTGGCTTTTTTCTTCGGTCAGCTGGGTCGAGATCGTCGATTTGACTTCCGAGAAGGGCTGCGTTTTTTCCGGGTGCAGCTTCACGACTTCCAGCAGCAGGTAATTTTTTTCCTGTTTGACCGGACCGATGAGTTCGCCGGTCGCCGCGCCGAAGATGTCTTTTTTCAGCGGTTCCGTGAGGAATTCTTCGGCGATTTCTTTCTGGAGCCCACCCTGCGAGGCGGTGGTCGGCGAGAACTTTTTCGTGACTTTTTTCCAGCTCGCCGGGGAGTTGTCGGCTTCGAGAGCTTTCTGCGCTTCTTCGACTTCTTTTTTGTTTTCGTTGACGATCACGCGAACGTCGCGCGTCGGTTTTTTCGTGTACTGCGTCGCCTTTTCGGCTTCGTAGTATTCCTTGATCGCCGCTTCGGTCGGGGGCGGCGCTTCCTTCGTGATCTTTTCCTGAATTTTGGTCGAGAGCATCTGCAGTTCGATGCGCTGCTTCACTTCTTCTTCGGTGAAGTGGTCTTCTTTCAGGAATTCCTGGAAGGCTTTTTCGGTTTTGAAGCTTTCTTTTTTGACTTTGGCGAGTTCGGTTTCGACTTCTTTCGGAGTCAGTTCGATCCCGAGTTCTTCCGCCTCGCCGAAGATCCAGGCCTTGTTGAGGAGTTCGCCAACCGCCGCCTTGTGGAGTTCTTCGGCTTTTTTCGAGCCCGGCTTGGGGGCTTTTTTCTGGCCCGACTGCGCCTGCTGCTGCGCCAGCGAGGTCTTGTAGTCGGCTTCCGAGATGTGGCCGAGTTCGCTCGGGACGTTGGTCACCAGGGCGATGTCGCCGGAGGGGATGCTCGGCGCGCCGAGGCCCTGGGCGACCGCGAAGACGACGAAGAGCGCGACGAAGATGACGGCGAAGAAGACGAGGGCGAACCGCTGCGTCCCTTTCGAGCCGCCGCGCCCTTTCCCGCCGCTTTTCGAGGCTGCCGCTTTTTTGGCGCCCCCACGTTTATTTCGCCCCGATTTGGCTCCCACCGCCGGGGCAGCATAGTGAAACTCGTCTAACGGTGGTTAAACGCTCGCCGGCTCGGCCGCCCGCCTGGCGTCGCGGAGCGCCGTGGCCAGCGCCAGGACCGCCTCGAGGCGTTCGTCCGGATCGCCGGGAACCCGCAGCGAGGCCGCCTGCTCGCGCCATTCGTAGAGCGCTCCCTCGACCTGCTCGGAGAGCACGCCCGCCCCGGTCGAGTCCAGTTCGACCCCGGTCACGGTCAGTTTGCCGCCGCGGAACTCGACGCTGCGCGCGCCCGCCAGGCCGAGCTCGATCCGCGCCTGCTGCAGCTTGAGCAGGTTCTCCGCCTGCGGCGGCAGCTGGCCGAAGCGGTCGTCGAGCTCGTCGCGGATCTGGCGCAGCTGCCCGGGCTCGCGCGCCGCGACGATCCGCCGGTGGATGTCGATCTTCGCCGCCTCGAAGGGGACGAAGGTCGCCGGCAGGTAGGCGTCGACCGGCACGTCGAGGCGCACCGGCTCGGGCGCCTCCTCCCCCGCTCCCTCGTCGCCGGCGGCCTCGGCCACCGCCTCGTCGATCATCTGGCAGTAGAGCTCGAAGCCGACCGCGGCGACGTGGCCCGACTGCTCGTCGCCGAGCAGGTTGCCGGCGCCGCGGATGTCGAGGTCGCGCATCGCGATGCGGAAGCCGGAGCCGAGCTCGGTGTGGTCGGCGAGGGTCGAGAGGCGCGCCGCCGCGTCCTCGGTCAGCGCCTCGGCGCTGGGGTAGAGCATGTAGGCGTAGGAGGACTCGCGGGAGCGCCCGACCCGGCCGCGGATCTGGTAGGCCTGGCTCAGGCCGAGCTGGTCGGCGCGCTCGACGATCAGCGTGTTCGCGGTCGGGATGTCGAGGCCCGACTCGATGATCGTCGTCGTCACCAGCACGTCGGCCTCGCCGCGCAGGAAGGCGAGCATCGTCTCCTCCAGCGAGTGCTCGTCCATCTGCCCGTGCGCTTCGAGGAAGCGGGCGCCGGGGACCAGCGCGCGCAGCCGCTCGGCGACCTCGAACAGCGAGTCGATCCGGTTGTGGAGGACGAAGGCCTGGCCGCCGCGCTCGATCTCCCGCGAGAGCGCTTTCTTCACCAGCGCCTCGTCATAAGGGCCGACGTAGGTGCGGACCGGGCGGCGGCCCTCCGGCGGCGTCTCGATCACCGAGATGTCGCGCAGGCCGGCGAGGCTCATCTGCAGGGTGCGCGGGATCGGCGTCGCCGACATCGCCAGCACGTCGACTTTCAGTTTCAGCTGGCGCAGCAGCTCCTTTTGTTTGACGCCGAAGCGCTGCTCCTCGTCGACGATCACGAGGCCGAGGTTCTTCGCCCGCACGTCGCGGGAGAGCAGCCGGTGGGTGCCAATCAGGACGTCGACCTTGCCTTCTTCGAAGTCCTTGAGGACCGCTTTGGTCTCGGCCGCGGAGCGCAGGCGGGAGACGCCCTCGACCCGGAACGGGAGGTCGGCCAGGCGCTCGCGGAAGGTGCCCCAGTGCTGCTGGGCGAGGATCGTCGTCGGCACCAGCATCATCACCTGGAGGCCGTCGGCGGCCGCCTTCACCGCCGCCCGCAGGGCCACCTCGGTCTTGCCGAAGCCGACGTCGCCACAGACCAGGCGGTCCATCGGCCGCTCCGATTCCATGTCGCCCTTGACCGCTTCGATCGCCTCGATCTGGTCGGCGGTCTCGCGGTAGGGGAAGTTCGACTCGAGCTCGATCTGCCACTCGCCGTCGGGGGCGAAGGCGTGGCCTTTGCGCGCTTTGCGCTCGGCGTAGAGGTTCAGCAGTTCGCCTGCCAGCGCGCCCGCCGCTTTACGCGCCCGCGCCTTCAGGTTCTGCCAGCGTTTGCCGCCCAGGGCCGAGAGCGTCGGTTCGCCGCCGGCGCCGACGTAGCGGGAGAGCTTCGCCAGCTGTTCGGTGGGGACGTAGACGCGGTCCTCGCCTTTGTATTCGAGGTAGAGGTAGTCCCGGGTGACGCCGCCGATCTCGCGCGTCTCGAATCCCGCGAAGCGGGCGACGCCGTGGTCCTCGTGGACGACGTAGTCGCCGACGCGGAGCTCGGAGAAGGCGAGGCGGCCGCGGCCGCCGGCGCCGGTCGCGGGCGTCTCCTCGGCGCGGCGGCGCCGGTGGACGAGGCGGCGGAAGGGATAGACGGCGAGTTTCAGCTCGGGGGCGACGAAGCCCTCGCGCAGGCGCGCCTCGGCGAAGGAGAGCGCCGGCTCGGGGTTGAGGCGGCCGCCTTCGAGGATCCGGACCTCGATCCGGTCGAGGCCGTAGCGGGCGCGCTCGGCCTCCCCCATGCTGTCGAAGGCGACCACGGTGCGGTAGCCGGAGCGGACCAGTTTCTCGAGCTCCGACTCGGCCTCCTTGATCGAGCGCGCGGGGCTCTCGGCGCGGGCGGCGCGGAAGGCCTCCGCCTCGTCGTCGTCCTCGCCCGCGGCGGTCAGGGAGAGGGCGGCGCGGGCGTTCAGGGGCGCGGCGACGTCGACGTAGAGGCGGCGCGCGTCCTCGTCCTTCATCGCGGTGAGCGCGTCCTCCCAGACGTCGCGCAGCGCGGGCTCGACCTCCTCGACGGCGGCGAGGACGATCGCGGCGTTGCCGGGGACGAGGTCGAGCGGGGCGCGGAACCGGTCGAGCGGCAGGAGCTCGGCCAGGTCGGTGGCGCCGCCTTCGCCTTCGGCGGCCTCGAGGGCGGCGAGCGCGGCGAGCTCGCGGTGGTCGGCGTCGAGCTCGGCGGCGGGCGCCAGCTCGACGACCTCGGCCTCGCCGAGGCTGCGCTGGGTGAAGGTGGAGAACCAGCGCATCGAATCGACCTCGTCGCCGAAGAGCTCGATCCGCACGGCGCGGTCCTCGGTCGCCGGGTAGACGTCGAGGATGCCGCCGCGGACGGCGAACTGGCCGCGCTCCTCGACCTGCTCGGTGCGTTCGTACCCGGCCGCGACCAGGTCCTCGGCGACGGCGCCAAGGTCGACCTCGTCCCCCTTGGCGATTTCGAAGCCCGCCGGGCGCAGCGAGGCGTCGGGGACGGCCTCGGCGAGGGCGACGGCGGAGGCGACGACGACCGCGTCGGCTTCGCGCGAGAGCGCGTCGAGGGCGTCGATGCGGAGGCCGACCAGGTGCGGCGGCGGGGTGACGCTGGAGGCGTAGCCGGTGCCGCGCGAGGGATAGAGGCGGACCCGACGCGGCGCGAGGAAGGCGCGCAGGTCGGCGGCGAGGTCACGCGCGGCGCGATCGTCGGCGGCGACCAACAGGGCGGGCCGCCCGGCGAGCCCGCGATCGTCCTCGAGCAGCGCCGCGAGCAGCAGCGGCCGCAGCGTCGTGGACGCGCGCAGCGTGACCCCCTCGCCCCCGTCGGCGGCGGCGAGCACGCGGCTCGCGAGCGCGTGGACGCGCTCGTTCTCGGCGGCTAGGTCAAGGAGGGGGCGAAGGCTCATGGCACGCAAGACGGCCGGATCAGGCGATCCGGCCTCTGCACCGATTCTACGAATCCGGTGCGCCGGGGCTGCGTGGCCCCGCGCCTGTAGGGGGGGGGGGGGGGCGGACGGCGGGGCGGGGGCGGCCGTCCGAGTTGGGTCGCGGGGGTCTCGTGACGACTCGGGGGCGGGGCGGCCGTCCGAGGTGCGTCCCG
>DASZUH010000160.1:0-7746 GCA_035547715.1 Solirubrobacterales bacterium | reverse complement strand
GGGTCAGTACGTCGCGGCGGCGTTGACGGCCGGGTCCCGCGCGACGTGGGCACGCGAACCAGGTCAGGTCCGGAAGGAAGCAGCCTTAAGCGGATGCCGCGGGTGCCGCGGGGAAGCCCGGCCCGAGCCATAAACGACGGATACGCCCGGTGATCACGTTTCAGAGGCGGGTGCACGGTCCGTTTTTCATCCTGCCCGGGCGATCCGCCCGGGCACCGTGCCGGCAGACTGGCGCCGATGCTTGACGAGCGCTGGATCCGATCGCTCCACGTCGAGTCGATGCGCCACGCGGACCTGCATGCGGAGCGGGCCGCGCACGTCCTCTTTCAGGCCTCGACGGTCGGGGCGCTGCTCGACGGCTCCTTCGACGGCGACCTGAGCTTCGCCGAGCTGGCCGGGCGCGGTGACCTCGGGCTGGGGACGCTGAACGGGCTCGACGGCGAGATGATCGCGCTGGATGGCGAATTCCTGCGGGCCGACGTCGACGGGGCGGTGGCGCAGGTCGGACCGGAGGAGCGGACACCGTTTGCGGTCGTGACCTGGTTCGAACCGACGGTCGAGGGCGAGATCACGGCGGGGCTCGACCACGACGCGACACTGGCGGCGCTCGACGCGATGGCGCGCTCGGGGTCGAGCTTCGCGCTGCGGCTCGACGGCCGCTTCGCGGGCGTGCGGGCCCGTTCGGTCCCGCGCCAGAAGCCGCCGTACCGCCCGCTCGCCGAGGTCGTCGCCGACCAGCACGTCTTCGAGCTCGTCGACGTCGAGGGGACGATGGTCGGCTTCCGCTTCCCGGCCTACGTCGAGGGCATCGAGGTCGCCGGCTACCACCTGCACTTCGTCGACGCCGAGCGCCGCCGCGGCGGCCACGTCCTCGACTTCCGCTCGGGCGGCCCGCTACGCGCCCGGATCGACCTCGCCGACGACCTCCACGTCGAGCTTCCCCCCGCGGTCGACCTCGCCGACCCGGACCTGGCGGCGGCAACCCACGCCGCCATCGACGCCGCCGAGCGGGGGTGAGCGCGCCTCGTTGGCGCCACAAGCCGGCGCCCGGGGCCGGGGGCGGGGGTGGCCGTCCGAGTAGCGTCCGGCCTTCTCGGTGGCGGCCCTGGCAGGTTGTGGCCGCCACCGAGAAGGCCGGGTTCGTGGGGAGTGAGGAGGGTTCGTGACGGGCGCTGGGGCGAGGCGCATGTTCCTCCACGAAGTGCGCGCCTCCCGTCACGAAGACTGCGGGAACGTCACCGATCCCCATCCGCCGAGATCACGATGCGTGTTTTGACCCTGCCATAGCAAGGTCAAAACACGCATCGCGTCCCCACCTGATGTGGAACCGTGACGGAAGGGCGGAGATCGTGACGGAGACCCTGCACCTTCCCCACGAAACCCTCACGTCCCGGGCGTCTCGTGGCAAGCGGGCAACCTGCCAGGGCCGCCACGAGACGCCCGGGACGCAACTCGGACGGCCGCAGGGACGGCCACCCCGCCCGCGAACCAAGCGCCGTCACCCGCAGCGGCTGTAGATGATCCAGCTCTCGTTGCGGGCGACCTCCTTGAAGCCCGCGGGTGCTCTGAGGTTCTTGAAGTTCGTCTTGTCGTTCGGGTCGAGGATGTAGTTGTGGATCACGAAGGAGCTGGCCGGTTCGACCCAGTAGCCGTGCTCTTCGGCTTCTTCGAGCTTTTCCTTTTCTTCGCCGGAGACGGCCTCCGAGGCGCTGACGATGTCGGTCGGCTTCACTTCGAGCCCGAAGGCGAGGCGCGGGACGGCGCGGTGGTTCGGCACCGCGATCGGGCCGCAGTCGCCCGCGAAGGCGCCTTCGTTGACGAGATCGGTGAGGTCGTTCTCGATCCGGCCCTGGTTGGTGAGGTCGGTGTGGACCTGCTTGTCGAGGTTCCATTGGTTCGGCAGCCAGATCAGGACCATCAGCAGGACGACGCCGGCGAAGGCCTGCCACCAGCGGCGGTAGGGGTTCGACTTCGGGACCAGGCGCCAGCCGAGCAGGGAGAGGGCGAAGAAGATCGAGAGAATCGCCCCGGCGAGCATCGTGTAGCGGGCGATGATCGCCAGGCCCGCCGCGGCGAGGAAGGCGAAGGCGAGCAGGGCGAGGATGACGGCGACGATGCCGAGGGCGGAGCGGCGGCGCAGGAAGATGAAGCCGAGCACGAGGCCGCCGAAGCCGCCGATCATCCCCGGCCACTGCATCACTTCGCCGAGCCGGCGCGGGCCGTAGAGAACGAGGTCGACCGGGCCCGTCTGGCGCTTCAGCGATTCGACCGTTTCCTGCGTGCCGGTCAACGAGTAGAGCGGGTTGCCGGTGGTGATCGCGTCGAAGAGGACCCAGACGATGATCCCGCCGAGCGCCAGCAGCGCCAGCCAGGCAAGCTCCGTCGTCGAGCGCTCGCGGCGCCAGACGATCTCGAATCCCCAGAGTCCATTCGGTCCGCGACGGACGTCGAACGCGAGCCACAGCCAGTAGGCGATCGCGAAGCCCCAGGCCTCGGGTCGCAGCAGGCCCGCCGGGACGAGCAGCGCCAGCACCGGCCAGCCTGCGCGCGGCCTCCGCGCCTCCACATATAGGGCGCCGAGGCAGAAGGCGATGTAGGGGAGATCGACGTAGGCGCGCAGGCCGTTGGAGAGGAAGGGCGCCCGGGTGAGGACGATGACCGCGGCGAGGACGCCGATCCATCTGTCGAACCAGACCGTGCCCAGGCGGTAGACGAACCAGGCGATCAGCCCCAGGGCGACGTAGGCGACGATCATCGTCACCGTGATCGGCGCTTCGCCGAACGGCGAGGTGACGAGGCCGAGGAAGTCGATCAGCGGATGCGGCGTGGGGGGCAGGGCGGCGCCGTAGTCGGGGCTGTGCCCGTGCGCCAGTTCCCGCCCCCAGACGAGCGCATAGATCGTGTCGTAATTGGGGAAGCCGACCGGGAAGACGATCAGCAGGACGGCGGTGACGGCGGCGACCCACGCCGTCGGCGCAAGCCACTTGCGGAGGCTGGGTGGCACGGCGGGCAACCTACCGACCGCGTCCGAGTTTCTCTGCCACATATGGCAGGAAAGCTCGGAAGCTGAGGCTGGGCGGGGGGCGGATCGGCCCCGGCTAGACTGGCTGGAGGCCATTTCATGAGCACCGAGTCAACCTCCCTTTACCGCCGCCACCGCCCCGGATCCTTCGACGAGGTCGTCGGGCAGACGCACGTCGTGCGCACGCTCCGCAACGCCGTCGAGCAGGACAAGGTCCACCACGCCTACCTGTTCGTCGGCTCGCGCGGCACCGGCAAGACCTCGATGGCGAAGATCCTCGCCCGCTCGCTGAACTGCGAAAACGGCGGCCCGACGGTGACGCCGTGCGGCGTCTGCGAGTCCTGCCGGACGATCGCGGCGGGGACCTCGATCGACGTGATCGAGATGGACGCCGCCTCCAACCGCTCGGTCGACGACGTCCGCGAGCTGCGCGAGCGGGTCGCCTACGCGCCCGCCGGCGGCCACTGGAAGGTCTACATCCTCGACGAGGCGCACATGCTCACGAAAGAGGCGTGGAACGCCTTCCTGAAGACGCTCGAGGAGCCGCCGCCGCGCACCGTTTTCGTCCTCGCGACGACCGAGTCCCACAAGGTGATGCCGACGATCGCCGACCGCTGCCAGCGCTTCGACTTCCAGCGGCCGAGCCTCGAGCAGATCTCCGAGGTGCTGAACCGCGTCGCCGGCCAGGAGGGCATCCAGATCGAGGACGGGGCGGTGGCGATGATCGCCCGCTCGGCCCAGGGCAGCTTCCGCGACGCGCTCGGCACGCTCGACCAGTTGGTCGCCTTCGGCGGCAACGAGGTCGGGCTCGACGAGGTGCTGGAGATGCTCGGCGCGGCCGACGCCGACCTGCTCTTCGAAGCCGTCGACGCGGTCGCCGCCGCGGATCCGAAGGCGGTGCTGCTCGGGGTCGAGAAGATGGCGCGCTCCGGCCGCGATCCCTCGCAGTTCGCCCGCGACCTGCTCGCCCACCTGCGCCACCTCCTCGTCACCCAGACGACCGGCGAGGTGCCGACCACCTTCGTCGTCACCGCCACCGACACGGCCCGGATCCAGCAGCAGGCGGGCGCGGTCGGCGCCGCGACCCTGGTGCGGACGATCGACGAGCTCGCCTCGGCCCTCACCGCCGTGCGCGAGGGCGACGACGCCCGCATGGCGGTGGAGATCGCGCTGCTGAAGGCGGCGCGCCCCGACCTCGATCCGTCGACCGAGGGACTGCTGCGAAGGATCGAGCGCCTGGAGCAGCAGCTGGCGGCAGCGGGACCCCCGCCGACCCCCGTGATCCCGCCCCCGAGCGCGCCGTCGCGTCCGCCCGAGCCGACCCCGACGACCCCCCACCCCGCGCGCCCCGAACCCCAGGCGCAGGCGCCTGAGCCCTCTGCAGCCGAAGCCCCCGCGGCCCAGCCACAGACGCCGGCGGCCGAAACGCCGGCGGCCGGGCCACCGACGCCGGAGCCCGTTCCCGGCCAACCGCAGGCGGTCCGGCCGGATGCGCCCGAACCCGAGCCGACCGCCGCCGACGTCGATGCGGTGGCAGGACCGGCGGCAGGAGAGCCCGCGTCCCCGGCCGAAGCCCAGGACCTCGCCCAGGTGCAGCGCATCTGGCCCGCGGTCCTCGCCAAGCTCGCCGAGAAAGCCCCCGCCCTCGCGGCGACCTTCGATGGCGCCCGCCCGATCGCCTTCGACGACGAGGGCCTCGCGATCGGCTTCACCCCCGACCAGCCTTTCAACAAGCGCAAGGCCGAGTCCCCCGATCGCCGCCAGGTGCTGGTCGAAGCCTTCGAAGCCGTCACCGGCGAAGGCGTCTCGCCGCGCTACGTGCTGCTCGAGGAGGACGAGGTGGCGCCCGCGCCGCAGCCGTCCGAGGCGCCCGCGCCCCCCGCCGAGGCGATCGACGAGGACGAGCTGCTGGACCGGCTGATGAGCGAGTTCGACGCGAAGGAGGTCAATTAAGTGGCACGAGGTGGACCCGGGGGCTTCGACGTGAACGCCCTGATGAAACAGGCCCAGCAGATGCAGGAGCAGATGCTGCAGGCACAGGAGAAACTGAAAGACGAAACGGTCGAGGCGAGCGCCGGCGGCGGCATGGTCAAAGTGACCATGGGCGGCGACCTGACGCTGCGCTCGATCACGATCGACCCCGAGGCGGTCGACCCCGAGGACGTCGAGCTGCTCCAGGAGATGGTGCAGGCGGCGGTCAACGAGGGGCTGCGCGCGGCGCAGGACCTGGCCGGGTCGAAGATGGGCGACGTCACCGGCGGGCTGGGCGGCGGCCTCGGCGGGATGCTCGGCGGCTGACCGGTTGAAGCGTCTCGTCCCAAGGAGGCCCCTCGCCGGGGCCGGGTGCCCCGATGAGCACTGAGGGCCCGGCACCGCTCGCGCGCCTCGTCGCCGAGCTCTCGCGCCTGCCCGGGATCGGCCGGCGCACCGCCCAGCGGCTCGCCTTCCACCTGCTGCGGGCGCCCGACGAGGAGGCCTTCGCGCTCGGCGAGGCGATCCGCGAAGTGAAGGAAAAGGTCGGCCTCTGCGAAGAGTGCTTCAACCTCGCCGAGGGGCCGCTCTGCCGGATCTGCCTCGATGAAACGCGCGACCGGACGACGATCTGCGTGGTCGAGGAGCCCGGCGACGTGATCCCGATCGAGCGCACCCATGAATACCGCGGCCTCTACCACGTGCTCGGCGGGGCGCTCTCGCCGATCGACGGGATCGACGCCGAGGACCTGAAGATCGCCGAGCTGCTGGTGCGGGTGGGGCGCGGCGACGTGAGCGAGGTCGTCCTCGCCACCAACCCGACGACGACCGGCGAGGCGACCGCCCTCCACATCGCCGAACGGCTGCGCGGCCAGGTGGCCGTGACGCGTCTGGCGAGCGGCCTGCCTGTCGGCGCCGACCTCGAGCACGCCGACGAGGTGACGCTCGGCAAGGCGCTCGCCGGCCGCCGCAGCCTCGACTGAGTCAATAGCGATTAGACGAATGTCTGGCGGCAAAATGCGGGTTCGCGCTTGCTGGTTGTCCGGGGTATACGGCAGAGTGCCGGCGTGCCCGCAACTCCAGATGATCTGAACGCCCTCGCGGAGGAGGTCGAGGGGCGGCTCGACGGCCCCGGGCGGATCGCGATCGAGGTCGCCGAGCGCCAGGCCTCGCTGCTCGCGGCACTGCGCGAGGAGATGGGCGATGCCGTCGGCAACGAGTTCGCCGCCGCCGCCCAACAGCTCGCGAGCGATTTCGGCGAGGTGACCGCGACCGCGGTCGAAGCCACCTACCGGGCGGTCCGCGAGGCGGGTCCGGCGGGCGGCCACGCCGAATTCGTCCGCTCGCCCCGCGAAGAGCTGCCGAGCCTCTACCGGCCCGGCCACATGCGTCGCCGGCTCGACCAGCTGATCGAGACCAACCGCCGCTACGGCCACCCCTTCGGCCTCGCGGTCTTCGACACCTCCGGCCCCGACACCAGGGACAAGGTCGACGGCGAGATGGCGCTGGCGGTGGTCAGCGCGGCGCTGCGCGACAGCATCCGCATCGTCGACGAAGCCTTCCGCCTCGAGGAGGAGGCGATCTGCGTGCTCGCCCCGAACCTGCGGACGGTCGAAGGGATGCAGATGTGCGAGCGGCTGCTCGGCCGGCTCGACGAGCTCGAGCGGGCGGGGGGCCTGCGGATCGCGGTGACGGCGGGCGTCGTCGCCTGCCCCGACCACGGCGCCGACGCCGACCAGCTCCTGCACAAAGCCGACGCGGCGATGTGGCGGGCGCGGGCGGTGGGCCAGCCGGTGGGCGTCGGCGGCTTGCAAGATCGCTAACGATTTTGCGAAATCTGTCGATAACCGATGTAAACCTGGAAATCCGCTGTCAAGATTTCGCCACACATGCCGGGCATCCGTACCAACGCAGCCGCCGAAGTCCTGGGCGTCAGCCCCAACACCTTGCGTAGTTGGGAGCGTCGCTACGGCTTCCCGACGCCCAAGCGCACGGTCGGCAACCACCGCAACTACGACCTGATCGAGTTACAGACGCTGCGCGACGCCCTCGCGCAGACCGGCAACATCTCTTCCGCCGTCGCCCTTGCCCGCCAGCGCCGACAGGCGCCGGTCGGCGACGACGCGCTGCTCGGCGCCTTCGAGAGCTTCGACGAGGCCGCCGCCGATCGCGCGATCGAGGAAAGCCTCGCCGTGCGGCCGCTCGAGCGGACCGTCGAGGAGCTGCTGCTGCCCGCCATCGACCGCCTCGCCGCCGACCCGTCGGCCGCCGCCGAGCTCGAGTTCGCCGCCCGCTGGGCGACCGGTTGGCTGCACGGCGCCCGTCGCCTCGCCGCCGCGGCCTCGCGCCCGGCCGGGATCCTCCTGATCGACTCGAGCAAGGGCCTCGACGCCGAGGAGGTCCACACGCAGGCCCTCGACCTGGCCCTCCGCCGGGCGGGCTTCCGCGTCCTCGTGCTCTCCAACGAGCTCGGCGATGAGCGGCTCGAGCGGGCCCTTGGTGCCCTCGACCCGACCGCGATCGTCCTCTGCGGACCGAACGCCGAGACCCGCGACGCGGTCGGCCTGGTCCGCAAGATCCGCGAGATGGGCTTCGTCGCCCCCCTCTTCGGCTTCCGCGCCAGCGGCCTCATCGGCGCCGCCGTCCCCTCGGCCGGCGAGACGCCGAGCCAGGTCACCGGCATGCTGAACGCGGACCTCCGCCGCCGCGCCTCCCGGGCCTTCGCCTAGGCGATCGGTTCCAGGGCCTCGGGG
>DASZUH010000159.1:0-16848 GCA_035547715.1 Solirubrobacterales bacterium | reverse complement strand
GCGACAGCGAGTACGCCGCCGCCAAGGCCGCGCTCCTCGCCGCGAGCTAGATGTAAGTCCGGAGCGCGTTGTTCAGCTCGGGTCGGGCTGGTGCTCGCGGCCGTCCGAGGTGGGTCGCGGGGGGTGGCCGACTCGCGGCCGGGGCGGCCGTCCGAGGTGGTCCCGGGCGTGGGGGGGGGGCCCGGGCTGGTTGGGGCCGCCCCCGAGAAGGCCGGGTCCGTGGGGAGTGATGAGGGTTCGGGGCGTGCGCCGGGGGTACGTGCGCGTGTCGCCGGGAAGGAGCGCATGATCGGTGACGAAAGCGCAGGTCCCGTGACGAAGACCCATGGAAGGTCACGGTCCCGTCCCACCTCCACATCACGCCCACGACGTCCGTGCACTTGTACCGGCTATAGGGGGCATAAGTGCACGAACGTCCCTCTGCCTGATGTGGACCCCATGACGTTCCTGGCAGAAGGGTGACGGAAGGGTGGAGTTCCTCCCGTCCCTGTGCCCCCTTCCCCCCGGAACCCTCCCGTCCCGGGCGTCTCGTGGCAAGCGGGCAACCTGCCGGGGCCGCCACGAGACGCCCGGGACGCATCTCGGACGGCCGCCGCGGCCCCGAGTCGCCGCCGGACGCCCGGGACGCACCTCGGACGGCCACCCCCCCGAACCCCAACCCCTACCCCCCACCAAGCAGGTCCGTCACGAACTCGGCCACTGCGCGGCGCTGGCGGGTGCGGTCGAAGGCGGGGAGGTCGCGGGGGACGGCGGCGCGGCGGGTGGCGAGCTCCTCGGCGGTGACCGATCGCATCAGGTCGGCGAGGGCGGTCAGGTAATGGGGGTCCCAGGGGGCGGCGCCGGGGAGGCGCCAGAGCCAGCCGTCGTCCAGGTCGTAGGCGAGCGGGATCTCACCGGTCACGACCGGCAGGCCGGCGCCGAGGTACTCGCTGATCTTGGTCGTGTAGCGGAAGGACCCGACCCGGTCGACGCTCTGCGGCAGGCTCGCCACGTCGAGCGCGGCGAGGTGGCTGCCGACCTCCTCCTTCGGCACCCGGCCGGTCAGGATCACGCGGCCCGCGGAGCGCGCGGCGAGTTCGCGCAGCCGCGGCAGCCCCGACCCGTCGCCGACGACCAGGACGCGGAGGTCGGCCCGCTCGGCGGCGAGCGCCGCCCGGACCAGCTCGAGGCCGTAGCAGTAGCCCACCGCGTCGTTCCAGCGCAGCGAGCCGACCAGGCCGAAGACGACCGCGTCGGCGGGGATGCCGAGGGCGCGCCGGCGCGCCGCCCGGTCGAGGCCGCCGACCGGGTGCGACCAGCCCGCCGCGGTCATCGCCCGCGGCGCGCCGAAGGTCAGCGCCCGGCCGACGAGGTAGGGGCTCCAGCCGATGAAGCCGGCGCTGAAGCGGCAGAGCAGCCGCTCGTAGAGGCCCGCCAGGGGCGCCGCCCAGGGGTGGCCGAGGCCGATGTAGGGACCGACCGCGTCGCCGCTCGAGACCACGTAGGGAACCCCGGCCAGCAGGCGGGCGGCGATCAGGGCGAGGCCGCCGCCGATCCCGGTCCCCTCCATCACGACCAGGTCGGGGCGGCGCCGGAGGATCCGCCCGAGCAACCCGGCCGAGGACCCCAGGCGACGCCCGCGGTCGAAGGGCAGCAGCTCCGGGTCGAGGTCGGCGAGCAGCTCGCGGATCCGCACCTCGTCCCCGTGGCCGCTGCCCTGGGTGGCGAAACAGGCGACCCGCGGCGCAAGTTTTCCGCTCACGGCGTCGTTCCCCTGCGATGGCACGGACCCCGGCGGGCACAGCCGCGCAGTCTTCCCCGATCGAGGGACGGGCGATCGTCTTCGGCGCGCCCCGCTCCGGCACCACCTTCCTGATGGAGGTCCTCGACACGCTCGGCGAGGCGGAGTGCGTGACCGGCAATCTCTTCCCGACCGCGCTCCTCCACCTCGCCGCGACGCCGCAGCCGCCGGCGACGCGCGAGGTCCTCGAACGCGGCCTGCGCGGCGGCCTGCGCGACTACCTCGCCTCCTCGGCCTACGGCTCGCGCGCCGCCGCGCTGCGCAAGTGGTGGACGGCGAGCCGCGATCCGCGCGACCTGCGCGGGGCGCTGGCGGGCAGGCGCCGCGAGCGCGTCCTCGTCTACAAGGAACCGTTCATCTCCTTCTGCCCGGCGGTCGTCTGGGACGCCCTCCCCGACGCCCGCTTCGTCTATCTGGTGCGCGACGGGCGCGACGTCGCCGACTCGCTGCTGCGCAAATACGACGTGCTCGCCGACTCGCGGCTGGCCGACGTCGAGAGCAACGAGACGCCGATCGTCCGCCGCTCGGGGGAGCTGCTGGTCCCCTGGTGGGTGGAGAGCGGCGCCGAGCAGGCCTTCGTCGAGGCCGACCAGTACGTGCGCGCGATCTGGATGTGGTCGGCGATGGCCTCGCGCGCCCAGGACTTCCTCGACCGCCCCGACGTCAAGGCATCGGGCCGCGTGCTCACGGTCCGCTACGAGGACCTCGTCGCCGACCCGCTCGGCCAGGGCTCGGCGCTGATCGACTTCCTCGGCATGCGGATGGGCCCGCGCACGCGGCGGGCCCTCGGCGACGGCCACCAGCGCTCGCTCGGCGTCTACCGCAGGCGCCCGGCGGCGACGATCCGCCACGCCGAGGAGATCGGCGGCGCCGAGCTGCGTCGCGCCGGCTACGAGGTCGCGGCCCCGAGCGTGGTCGCGACGGCCGGCCCCTGAGCGCCGGCGCCCGCCCTCAGGCGCGCGGCGTGACGACGAAGTTGGCACCGTTCCCGACCCCCTTCCAGTCGACCCCGCGCAGCGCCGCGGTCTCGTAGCCGAGCTCGGTGAGCAGCTCGACCGCCTCCAGCGTCCCCTCCAGGTAGTGGCCGCCGAGCTCGATGAAGAGCGTCGGCCGCGACTCGGCCAGCATCCGCGTCCCCCCCTTCAGCACCTCCGACTCGTATCCCTCGGTGTCGATCTTCAGCAGCCCGACCGCGTCGAGGTCGAGGTCGTCGAGGCGGGTCAGGCCGATCTCCTCGCCCCCGCCCCCGCGCCCGCCCTCGGCGAGGATCGTCGCGTTGCCGCTGCTGGCGCTGACCTGGTGCAGGGTCGCCGAGCCCGCCGCGGCGGCGCAGCCCGAGTTGACCGCGGTGACCACGTCGCCGAGGTCGTTCCGGGCGATCGTCCGGGTCAGCTTCGCGAAGGTGCGGCGCGAGGGCTCGAGCGCGACGATGGTGCCGCCCGGCCGCAGGAGCGGGGCGACCATCAGGCTGAAGAAGCCGAGGTTGGCGCCGACGTCGACGACCGTCATCCCGGCGGCGACGAGCGGGCGCAGGACCGCCATGTCCTGGCGGTACCACTCGCGCTGGTGGAGGTGGTAGAGGACCTCCTGCGCGTCGCCGTCGCCGCTGTAGATGAGGCTTCCCCAGCCGTAGTCGACGTAGAGATCGCCCTGAGCGCGGCGGCGCAGCGCCTCGAGCGCCAGCCGGCCGGCGCCGCGGCGGGCCCGATTCCTGGCGCGGCCGAGGACGCTCATCGGCCGCGGATCAACTCCTCGGCGGGGTCGGCGGTCGCCGCACCGAAGGTGCCGCGGGCGACGAAGCCCTCCAGCAGCTCGGCGCCGCGGGCGCCGATCCGCGCCCAGTAGCCGGCCTGGGCGCGCGCCACCGCCTCCGGGTCGCGCGGCCCCGCCGGCGCCTCGCACCCGCCGAGCCAGGCGGCCATCGCGTCGACGTCGCCGGGCGCGAAGCGCCGCGCGGCGGGCCAGTAGCGCGGCGCGCCGACGTCGAAGGCGGCCACCGGGACGTCCATCAGCTGGGCGTCGACGCCGACGATCCCGCCCGGCTCGGGCCAGAGCGAGGTGAAGGCGACCGCCCGCGCCCACATCAGGACGCCGGTCACGGCGCCCTGGGAGACGTGCCCGCACATCACCGCGGCGGGCTGCGCGGCGGCGATCCGCGGGCCGAGGTAGCCGTCGCCGAAGATCCGGAACCGCGCCGCCGCCGGCAGCCGGTCGCCGAGGTCGGCGAGCAGCTGCCCGCCCTTCTGCTTGCTGAGCCGACCGAAGAAGGCGGTCGCCCCACGCCACTCCTCCGGCGTCCGGCGGGCGGCCTCGCGCAGGGAGTCGGCGGAGGCCCGGATCCCCAGGTTCGGCAGCACCGCGACCCGCTCCGCCGCCACCCCGTGGCGGGTGTAGAGCTCGGCCTGGTCGGTGCTGACGCAGACGACGCCGAGGCCGCCGCCGCGCAGCAGGTCGAGGATCTCCCGCTGGGCGGTGATGTGCCGGGGGTCGAGCGAGCGGCGCAGGCCCGAGCAGCCGAGCGCCGGGCGGAGCGCCGCGCAGCGCCATCCGGCGCGCACCCGGCAGGGCTGTTTCGCCCGCGCCCAGTAGCGGGCCCGGTCCGGACAGACGGCGTCGTGCATGTTGGCGTGGACGGCGGCCGGGGCGACCGCGGCGGCGGCCCGCAGGTCGGCGATCTGGCCGCTGTCGACGAGCACCGCCTCGGCGCCGCCCGCCTCCAGCGCCGCGGCCAGCCGGCGGGAGACCGGGCCCGGCCCGTCGACGAAGGCGACCCGCCGCCCGTGGGCGGCCAGGTCGGCGGGTGGCTCGCCGGCGTCGTAGATCACCTCGGCCTCGTGGCCCGCCTCGGCGAGCGCCGCCGCGAGCCGGAAGGCGGAGAGGGTGAGGCCGCCCTCGGGCAGCACCAGGCGGGAGACGATCGCCAGCTTCATCGCCGCAGCAGCCCTTCGGCGCGCTCGAGCACGACGCCCGCCACCGCCGGCGCGGTCCGCCGGCGGTCGAACCCTTCGGCCAGCTCGCGCGCCGCCGGCGCGAGCCGCGCGAGGTCGAGCCGCCCGAGCAGCGAGGCGACCTCCTCGGCGAAGCCCTCGCGGGCGACGACGAGGCGCGGGTCGAGCCGGCGCACCACCTCGGCGGCGCCGACCTCGGGCGTGACGATCGGCACCGCGCCCGAGGCGAGCGCCTCGAGCACGGCGTAGGAGAAGCCGTCCGAGCGCGACGGGAGGACGAGGAAGTGGGCCGCGGCCAGGGTCGCGGCGACCGAGTCGCGGTGGACGAAGCGCGCCCGCTCGACCACGCCGCGCGACCAGCGGCAGCTGGGGCCGCCGACCACCTCGACCCGGGCGCCGTCGCCGAGCCGCGCCGCCAGCTCGGCCACCGCGTCGACCCCCTTGCCCATCGAGAGCGGCCCGACGAAGGCGACGGTGGTGAGCTCGCGCTTGCGGCCGGGGCGGAAGCGGTCGACGTCGACGCCGAGGTGCGCGTGGACGATCCGCTCCGCCTCGACCCCGGCGTTCAGCAGCTGCACGCGGACGGCCTCGCTGGTGACGTGGACGATGTCGGCGCGGCGCAGCTCGTATTCGCAGCGCCGCACCTCGGCCCGGGTGATCGTGCCGAGGCCGCCGGTCTCCCGTTCGCCGCGGCGGGTCGCCTCCCAGTGGAGGGCGGGATGGCGGGTCGCCTGGTGGACGACGCGGACGCCGCGCCCGCGCTCGATCGGCACGGCGCCGGGGCAGCCCCAGACCAGGTCCCAGCCCTCGGCGGGCACCGCCCGGCGCACCGAGCGCGCCACCGCGCGCCGGCCGACCCCCTTGCCGAAGAGCCGCCGGAACGGCCGCGAGCGCGCCACCCGCGTCGCCGGGTCGAGCGGCGGGATGCCGACGAACGAGGCGCGCCGCCCGAGCGCCGCCAGCCCGTCGGCGAATTCGGCCGCGGCGCCGCCGAGCCCGCCCACGCCGAGCGGCGCCGGCGCCGCCACTACCGCCTCTCGAATCACCATGTCGGCACCGCAACGGGCCGCCCTCCCCAGTTCTTCCGAAAGTTCCGGCGAGGTCGTCCCGTTCGCCGGTCGATGCCCACCGCGATCGGCTCCCGGTCCTGATGCCGACGAGGTCGGCGACGCGAAGCCTGGTCGCCGGGCACTGGCGTCCCGTGGTCGGGCTCTCGGTCACGGCCTTCCTCTCCGGCATCGCCGAAGCGGGCGTCCTCGCCGTCGTCGCCGAGGTCGGCACCGCCCTCGTCTACGGCTCCGACCGGGTCAAGCTCAGCCTCGGGTCGTTCACCCTGCGGCCGAGCGTCACCGCGATGCTGATCCTGGCGGCGGTGCTCTCGCTCGCCCGCGTCGCCCTGCTGGCGATCAACGCCCACCTGCAGGCGCGGCTCGCCGCCGACGTGCAGACGACCCTCCGCGACCGCCTCTTCGATGCCTTCTCGCGCGCCTCCTGGTCGCTGCAGTCGAGCGAACTCGAGGGCCACCTGCAGGAGATGCTGACCAGCCAGATCCTCCAGTCGACGGCGGGGGCGCTGCAGTTCGCCGCCCTGCTCAGCGCGATGATCACCTTCCTCGTCCTGGTGATCTCGGCGATGCTGCTGAACGTCGTCGTCGCGGTCGCGGTGGTGATCGTCGCGGTCGCCCTCTTCGGCCTCCTGCGGCCGCTCGGCGCCTACGGTCGGCAGAGCGCCAAGGGCCTCTCGGCGTCGCAGCTCCAGTTCGCCAACGGCGTCGTCGAGGCCTCGCGGATGGCCGAGGAGACCCACGTCTTCGGCGTCGCCGGCGCCCAGCGCGAGCGGATCGGCGCGCTCACCGCGACCGCGGGCCGGCTCTTCTACCAGACCCAGTTCGTCAACCGGCTGGTCCCGGCGCTGTTCCAGAGCCTCGTCTACCTGACCGTGGTGGCGGGGCTCGCGATCCTCTACGCGACCGGGTCGGGCGACGTCGCCTCGCTCGGCGCGGTGATCCTGATCATGGTCCGCGCCGGCACCTACGGCCAGCAGGCGCAGAGCTGCTACCAGTCGATCCTCCAGTCGCTGCCCTTCGTCGAGCGGCTGGAGACGGAGATCGGCCGCTACGAGGAAGAGGCGGTCGCGGCGCCGGTGACGCCGCTGCGGCAGATCGCGACGATCCGCTTCGAGGAGGTCGGCTTCTCCTACCGGCCGGGCGAACCGGTCCTCGCCGGGATCGGCTTCGAGGCGCGGCGCGGCGACTCGATCGGCATCGTCGGCCCGTCCGGGTCGGGCAAGTCGACGCTGATCCAGATCCTCCTGCGGCTGCGCCCGCCGACGGTTGGCTCCTACCTGATCAACGGCGAGCCCGCCGCCGACTTCTCGCCGCTCGACTGGCACCGCCAGGTCGCCTACGTGCCGCAGAAGCCGCAGCTCTTGCACGCGACGGTGACCGAGAACATCCGCTATTTCCGCGACATCGACGATGCGATGGTGCGGCGGGCGGCGGAGCTGGCCCGCATCGACGCCGACGTCCGCGGCTGGTCGGACGGCTACGACACCGTGATCGGGCCGCGCGCCGACTCGATCTCGGGCGGCCAGCAGCAGCGCATCTGCCTCGCCCGGGCGCTGGCCGCGGCGCCGGAGATGCTGGTCCTCGACGAGCCGACGAGCGCCCTCGACCCGCGCTCGGAGTCGCTGATCCGCGAGTCGCTGGGGGCGATCGCGGCGGAGATGACGCTGTTCGTCGTCACCCACCGGCCGAGCCTGCTCGACATCTGCGACTCGGTGCTGGTGCTCGTCGACGGGAGGATCCAGGACTCGGGGCGGACCGAGGAGCTGCGCCAGGCCAACCGCTACTTCAGCGCCGCCTGACCCGAGGCCCGGTGACGATGAGTCCGCTGACGGTGACCGGCAAGGAGCGGCGCGGGCGCAAGGGGGTGGCGATCTCGCTGCTCGGCGGGAACGAGGTGACCGAGGTGCTCGACTACGGCTGCGGCAACGGCGCGTTGGCGCTGGCGCTGGCCGGAGAATTTGGCCTCACCGTCCACGCCTGCGACGTCGACGCCGACCTGATCGCCGACCTGCGCCGTCGCCACGGGAGCGAGGTCGACTTCTTCGCCCTCGCCGATGACGACCCGCGCCTGCCGCTCGCCGACGACTCCGTCTCGGCGGTGACCTGCTGCGACGTGCTCGAGCACATGCCGGCGGCGGTGCGGCGCGCGGCGCTCTCGGAGTTCCGCCGCGTCCTCCGCCCCGACGGCGTCCTCGTCGTCACCGTCCCCCACAAGGGCCTCCTCGCGATCGCCGACCCGGAGAACTTCAAGTTCCACTTCCCCCGCCTCCACCGCGCGGTCTTCTCCCTCATCAACGGCCGTCGCAGATACGAGCGCATCTACGGGGGCGAGCGCTTCGGCAACTTCTCCGCCGGCCACGCCTTCCACGTCCACTTCTCCGCCGCCGAGCTCACCGACCTGCTCGGCGAAGCCGGCTTCGAGGTCGACGAGGTCCGCTACCACCGCCTCCTCTACCCCCTCATCCGCGCCGCCCTCTGGCTCTCCGAGGGCCTCGTCGGCCGCCTCCCCGGAGCCTCCCGCCTGCGCGACGCCTGCTGGAAGGCGTACTGGTGGGATGCCGGCCTCGAACCGGGCCGGCTGGCCAACGACATCGGCGTGCGGGCGAGGCCGAGGGCGGGTTCGGGCGGGTTCGGGGGCTGAGGAGGCCTGGGCGTCGCAAGCTGGCGCCCGGGGCGGACGGCCGGGTCCGTGGGGAGAGGGATCGAGGGTCCCGACGTGCCCGGGAGGTCCGTGAGGAAGGCGCGCCTTCCGTGACGAAGGCCCATGGAAGGTCACGGTCCTCCCCACTTCCTCATGCATCGCCCGGGTGCGTTCGTCGGTTGTACGCCGAGGGTGGTCAAGCGACGAACGCCCCCACCCGCCCCGGGACGAAGGTGACCGAGGGCATGAGGAACGGTGACGGGCTGGCCCGGGAAGGCCCGGAGGTGCGGATGCCGTCACGAAGACGCCCGGAACGTCACGGTCCGTCCCGTCTTCCCCGGGCGTCCAGGGCCTCCGTTCGCTGCTTGTACCGCATAGGGGTACAAGCAGCGAACGGAGGCCTCGGGACCCGGATCCAGGTGACCGAGGCCATGAGGAACCGTGACGAACCGGGCGGGACCATGACGGGAGCGTGGAGTTCCTCCCGTCCCTGTGCCCCCTTCCCCACGGAACCCTCACGTCCCGGGCGTCACGTGGCGGTCACAACCAGCCAGGGCCGCCACGAGACGCCCGGGACGCACCTCGGACGGTCGCCCCGGCCGCGAACCACAGGCCCCGACGCCCGCCCCTGAATCAACCGCCTAGCGGATCCCGTCGAGGATGATCGTGATGGCTCGCGCCGCGGCCCGCTCGCGCTCCTTGCGATCGGTCACGGCGGAAAGGGCGCCGTCGATCATCGCCAGTATCGGGATCACGTCGCCGACCTCGAGGTCTGCTCGTAGGCGGCCGGAGTGCTTGGCCACCGCGAAGGGCTCGCGCAGGAGGTCGAGGGTCTGCGACTCGAGTTCGAGGAGCTCCGGCCCGTCGACCTCACCGCGCCGGACGGCCGAGAGGACACCCTGGTAGCGGGCCTGGTGGGCGGCCAGCAATGTCAGCAGGTCGACGAAGGTCCCCGGCCCGATCTCCCAGGAGTCGACCTCTGTCTTGATCTCGTCCAGGCTTCGTCGCATCAAGGCGACCAGAAGGCTCGGCCGATCCGGGAAGTACCGATAGACGGTCGCCGGGCTGACTCCGCTGGCGACCGAGAGCTCGGCGAAGGAGGCGGCGGCGTTGTCGGCAAGGAGCTCTTCGGCCGCCACCAGGATCGTCGACAGCGTCCGGGCGGAATCCTTGCGAAGCGGCACCGTCGGCATGCGTCAAGACTATGGATCCCGCGAACCCTCCGGGATCAGAAGACGCCGAACAGTTGCCGGACGATCGTGACGATCGCGGCCGTCGAGGCCGCGCCCTCGCCGCCGCCTTCGGCCGGTGAAGGCGCCGGGCTCCCGGCGGCTCCCGGTTCGGCGGCGCCCTCGTCGGCGACCCTCGCGACCGGCGCCAGGGTGATCCGCCGGGGCGGTCGAGGCGGGAGCAGCGACCGCACCGTCCCGGTCAGCCTCCCGCCCGCCGCGGGGCGCAGCTTCAGCCTGCCCAAGATGACCTGGTTCTCGGGGCTGATCAGGTCGATGACCATCGCGCCGCCGATCGCGTGGTACTCGTAGGTCCGCCCGAGCAGGACCGCCGGTCGGCCCGCCGCGTCGTAGCGGTAGATCTCCATCGTCCCTTCGACGAACCCCCGTTCGTTGTAGCCCGCGACGTAGGCGCCGCTGATCAATTCCCTCCCCAGCGGCGGGGCGAGCTTGAACCGACCCAGATAGGGCGCCGCCTGGCTCCTGGTGACGTTGAACCGCGGTGGATGGGCGAGCGGGGTCGGCCCGGTCGTCGCCAGTGCATCGATCGGACCGGTCACGGAGGCGACGCCGAAGAGCGCCCAGGACGAGATCAGTATGAGTAGGAGCCTTCTTCTGATCACGTCTTGCCTTTTCGCTCGCCGGACATGTAGTCTGCCCGCGATTTAAGAAACTGTACTCGATTCTTAACTTTGAACGAGGGGCGAAAATGGGTGAAGGCACGGGTTCCGGACACGACGGCGGGCGCGCTCGCGCGCGGCGGCTGACGCGTGGGAGGGCCATCGCCGCGGCGCTCCTCGCGGCCTTGATCGCGGTCCTCGCCCTCGCCGCCTGCGGCGGTTCGGGGGGAACGACGACCACCTCCTCGACCTCCACCTCGCCGTCGGGCGGGGAAAGCACGACCGCCGCCGAAACGACGCAGATATCGCCCCGTTCCCTCGTCGAAGCGGCCTCCCCGAGCGACGCCGAGCTGGAAGAAGGGGCCGGCGCCAACTGGCCCATCGTCGGCGGCGATCTCGGCAACAGCCGCTACTCCACCTTGGAAGAAATCGACACCGAAAACGTGTCGAAGCTCCACCTCGTGTGGCAGGGCTCCTACAGCCCGAAAATGGACGCGGTCGCCATGGAGGAGGAGAGCAACCCGCTCGAGGTCAACGGCGTGATGTTCCTGATCACCCCCGAAGACAACGCCGTCGCCGTCGACGCCACCACCGGCAAGAAGCTCTGGGAATGGAAGGCCGAAGTGACGGAAGAAGAAAGCCGGACGCAGCCGCCGACCGGGGTCCAGGGCCTGGCCGTCGGCGACGGCATGGTCTTCCTCGAGACCAACGCCGCCAAAGTGGTCGGCATCGACGTGAAATCCGGCGAAGAAGTCTGGAGCGAAACCGTGGCGCTGGGCGAAACGCGGCTCGAGAGCCCGTCGACCCCGACGTACTTCGACGGGGTCGTCTACGTCGGCGTGTCCGGCGCCGAGAGCGCTCGCGGTCACGTCGACGCGTTCGACGCGAAGTCCGGCAAATTGCTCTGGCGCACGTTCATCACCTGCGGGGCGAACGAAACCCCGCCGGCCGACGGACAGTGCCCGAAGGGCAAAGGCAACCCGAACGAAGGCGGCGGCAGCATCTGGACGTACCCGGCGATCGACTCCAAGGACGGCCTGCTCTACGTGACCACGGCCAACCCTTCCTCCGCCGCGGAAGTGAACGGCGACTTCAAATGGACGACCTCGATCGTCGCCCTCGACATGAAGACCGGCGCGATCAAATGGGGCTTCCAGGGCGTCCACCATGACCTCTGGGACTACGACTGCACGACGCCCCCGGTCCTCTTCGAAAACGAATTCGGCGGCCACGCGAAACAGGTGGCCAACTTCGTCTGCAAGACCGACCTCCACTTCGAGCTCGAACAGGCGACCGGCAAGCCGGTGCTGCCGGTGAAGGAGGAACCGGTGCCGACCGCGGCGGCGGGCAAGACGCCGGACGTGGCCGCGCAGAAGAAACTGGCCGCCGCGGAAACCCAGCCGGTGCCGATGAACAGCGACAAGAGCGAAGTCGTGCCCAGGTGCGCGAACGAAAAGCTCCTGCCGAACCCGGCCCCCGACGGCTCGAAGTTCGTCTACTCCTGCACCTTCGCCGCCCCCGGGTCGAAGCGCTTCATCGCCTACGGGATCGGCTCCGGCGGCGGCCAGGACGGCAAGACGCCGCTCGCCTACGACCCGCAGACCGATGACATGTACTACTGCGAGGAGGTCAGCGTCGAAGCGAAGAAAATCGGCGAACTCGCCGGCGGCGGCAGCTCGCTGGGCGTCAACAACGGCTGGCAGGGCAGCATCGCCGCCGTCGACGTGACCGACAACACGATCAAATGGCTGCACAAGACGATCGCGCCGGAAGGCTCGTGTCGTGGCGGGTCGACGGCGACCGCGGGCGGGATCGTCTTCTCCTCCGCCAACCACGGCAAGCTGTTCGCGTTCGACGCCGAAACCGGCAAGGTGCTGTGGACCTTCCAGGGTCCCAGCAGCCTCTACGCGGCGCCGATCGTCTACGAAGCCGGCGGTCACGAGTACGTCGCCGTGTACTACGGCGGCCAGGTGCCACTGGTCGGCGGGATGACCAACGAACACTACGCCCGGATGCTCGTCTTCTCGATCGAAGGCGCGACGCAGCCCTCGGCGGCGCAGATGCCGAAGAGCGAATTCTCGACGACCGAAGAAGAAACGCTCAAACTGGCGGCCGAAGGAAAGATCTCGCCGCAGGAACAGGCCGAAGCCTTCGGGAAGATCATCGAAGAAGACTTCGAACAGGCCGGCGGGGCGGGCGAGGGCGCCGAACAGATCAAAGAAGCCGAAGAAGAACAGAGCCCCGCCGAAGCCAAGATCGCCAACGGCCCCGGCAAGGCCATCTTCTCGACCAACTGCGGAAGCTGTCACACGCTCGCCGCGGCGGGGACGAGTGGCACGGTCGGACCCAACCTCGACCAGATCAAACCGGGTGAATCGGAGGTCGAACGCCAGGTCATCAACGGCGGCGGCGGGATGCCCGCCTTCGGCAAGGAAAAGATCCTCTCGCCGAAGGAAATCGACCAGGTCTCGGAATACGTCGCCACCGTTGCCGGCGGCTGACCCGGGAGACGCCGGGGTCGAGTAGTCACAAAAAAAGAACTGACCGAGCTTGCCCCGTTAGTTACAATTGGGGATTCGGAGACAGCACAGTCGACTTCAGGAATCCACTGTGCTGCCCCTTGTGCTCATCTCCTACTGAGCCCGCGGGCCCGTCGCTCTCGTAATCCACCCTGGGAGCGGCGGGTCTCCGTTCCAACATCCGAACCATAGCGCCGTAACGGGATCGACACATCGGCGACGAGGGGCGGGTCTAGCGTGGCGGCGTTTCAGCAACCACGTTCCCCGAACCACCCCCGGAGGAAGAATGAGACAGAACAGGATCCTGGTCCTGGCTCTGGGCGTCTGCACGATCGTCGCCGCGATCGCGGCCGCAGGCGCCTCCGCCCATGACCAGTCGTGGCCGCGCCCGACCCGCCGACCCCACCACCCGACCCCGCCGCCGCCCCACTACGGCCCGCTGGCCGCCAACGCCGACAGCTACTCGACCGGCAGGCAGGCGACCTTCGCGGTCGAAGGCCCGCAGGGCGTGCTCGCCAACGACAAGGGCGACGAACCGACCATCGTCGGCAACACCGAACCGCTCCACGGCAGCCTCGAACTCGAAGCCGACGGCGGCTTCACCTACACGCCGGAAGCCGGCTTCACCGGTACCGACAGCTTCGAATACACGATCGCCGACGCCGTCCACCTCTACAAGACGAACCTGCCGTCGATCGGCAACTTCGAAGGCGTGCAGCTGCCCGGTGGCGCCTTCGGCTCCTCGCTGGCGCCGGTCCCCGGTCACCCGAACGAATTCTTCGGCCTCGAGGACCGCGGCCCGAACGTCGAATCGCCGCTGACCACCAAAACGGAAACCATCGACGTGCTGCCGAAGCCGTCGTATGACCCCTCGATCGCCCGCTTCGCCTTCGAAGACGGCGAAGCCGAACTGGTCGAACGGATCCCGCTGCGCGACAGCACCGGCCACCCGTTCTCGGGTCTGGTCAACGCGCAGGCGCCGACCGGCGAGCAGATCGAAACGCTGAAGGGCGTCAGGCTCGCCAAGGACCCCGACGGCTACGACCCCGAGGGCCTGGTGGCGCTGCCCGACGGCAGCTTCTGGGTCTCCGACGAGTATGGCCCCTTCATCACCCATTTCACCGCGCAGGGCATCGAAACCGAGCGCCTCTCGCCCTACAAGACCGGCGCCGAAGCGCTCCCGGCCGAGCTGAAGAACCGGGTGCCGAACCGCGGCATGGAGGGTCTCACCATCACCCCCGACGGTCACACCCTGGTCGGGATGATGCAGTCCTCGCTGCAGCAGGCGGACCTCGAAGGGGCGAACGCCAAAAAAGACACCCCGACGCGGATCGTCACCTACAACCTGTACACCCACCAGACCCACGAGTACCTTTTCCTGCTCGACGAACCGGCCACCACCGGTGTCGCCAACAGTGAGATCACGGCGCTCAGCAACAACACCTTCCTGATCGACGAGCGGGACGGGAACTTCCCCTCCGCGACCGGTTACAAGAAACTCTGGGAGGTCAACCTCGAAGGCGCCACCGACGTCGGCCCGCAGGCCAAAGTCACCGGCGCCACCTACAACGCCGCGGCGGGCGGCCTCCTGATCGCCGGCAAGACGATCGAGGCGACCGTGCTCGGTCAGAAGACCGCCGAAGCGAAGGCGACGCTGGAAGCCGACCACATCAAGCCGGTCTCGGCGACGCTCTACCTCGACATCGACCAGCTGCTCACCCAGCTGAACCCGACCGACGCCTTCTTCGACCACGACAAGGTCGAGGGTGTGTCGGCGCTGGAAGGTGGGAAGCGGATCGTGATCTCGAACGACAACGACTTCGGGATCGCGGGGGCCGAAGCGGCTCCGGCCGGCAGCCCCTACAAGTGGAAGCTGGTGCCGAAGATCCAGCCGTCCACCGGCAAGCAGGACGACGGCGAGTATCTCGAAATCAACATGTCCTCGCTACCGGCGAAGACCAGCACCGCGACGGTCACGATCAACGTGAACGAAGCGCACTGAGCGCGGACTGACGCTCAGGAGGCGCGCGACGTCGGCGCGACGGGCGGCGATCCGGGAAGTACGTCCGGCGCCCTCGTCCGCGCCGCGTCGGCGGCCTTGTCCCCTCCTTGGCCGCCTTGTCCCCCCTTTGCCCGGGCGCGGGGGTAGGGGAAGATCGTGATGCCGGGTGGCCACGGGCGTGCGGTTTGCGCGGGGTCGCGGCCGACCCCGAGATGGTCGAAGAGGCGCAAATCACGATCGAGGAGGACCGAGCACCCATGCCCGAGTACGTCGCGGCGATCGACCAGGGGACCACGTCGAGCCGGCTGATCCTGTTCGACAGGGACGGTCGCATCGAGTGCATCGACCGGCGCGAGCACGAGCAGATCACGCCGCGGGCGGGCTGGGTCGAGCACGACGCCAAGGAGATCTGGCGGCGGACGCGCGAAGTGATCGGCGGAGCGATGGCGAAGTCCGACGCCGAGGCGGGTGACGTGGCCGCGATCGGCATCACCAACCAGCGTGAGACGACCGTGGTGTGGGACCGCGAGACCGGCGAGCCGGTCTACAACGCGATCGTCTGGCAGGACACCCGGACCGAAGACATCGTCCGCGAGCTGGCCGGCGACGAGGGGCCCGACCGGCTGCGCAAGGAGGTCGGCCTGCCGCTCTCCACCTACTTCTCGGGGCCGAAGATCAAATGGATACTCGACAACGTCGAGGGGGCGCGCAAGCGCGCCGAAGCCGGCGAGCTGGCCTTCGGCAACATCGACACCTGGGTGCTCTGGAACCTCACCGGAGGGCGCAACGGCGGCGTCCACGCGACCGACGTCACCAACGCGAGCCGGACGATGCTGATGAACCTGGCGACGCTCGACTGGCACCGGCCGAGCCTCGACCTGATGGGGATCCCGGAGTCGATGCTGCCGGAGATCAGGAGCTCGAGCGAGATCTACGGCGAGGCGGCCGGGACGGGGCTCGGCGGCCGGCCGGTGGCGGGGATCCTCGGCGACCAGCAGGCGGCGATGTTCGGCCAGACCTGTTTCGACCCCGGCGACGCCAAGAACACCTACGGCACCGGCTCGTTCCTGCTCGTCAACACCGGCGCGGACATCGTCCACACCGACAAGCTGCTGACCACGGTGGGGGCGAAGCTCGGGCCCGACGGGCCGCCGCAGTACATGCTCGAGGGGTCGATCGCGGTGACCGGCGCCGCGGTGCAGTGGCTGCGCGACCGGATCGGGCTGATCGAGGAGGCGCCGGAAATCGAGGCGCTGGCGCGGACCGTCGACGACAACGGCGGCGTCTACTTCGTGCCCGCCTTCTCCGGCCTCTTCGCCCCCTACTGGCGCGAAGACGCGCGCGGCGTCATCGTCGGCCTCACCGCCTACGCCAACAAGGGCCACATCGCGCGGGCGACGCTGGAGGCGACGGCGTGGCAGAGCCGCGAGGTCGTCGACGCCGCCAACGAGGTCGCCGACGTGCCGTTCTCGGAGCTGAAGGTCGACGGCGGGATGACCGCCGACGAGTTCCTCATGCAATTCCAGGCCGACGTCCTCGGGGTGCCGGTGGTGCGCCCCGCGGTGATCGAGACGACGGCGCTCGGCGCCGCCTTCGTCGCCGGGCTGGCGACCGGGTTCTGGTCCGGCACCGACGAGCTGCGCGAGCGCCGGCAGGAGGACCGGCGCTGGGAGCCCGAGATGGACGAGGACGAGCGCGAACGGCGCTACCGGCAGTGGAAGAAGGCGGTGGAACGGACCTTCGACTGGGTCGGGTGACGGCCCGCCGGGTCGGATGGCGTCCTCGCCATGGCGGTCGAGTCATGATGCGCACCGCCCTCAACACGCTCGAAGCCCACTCGGAGACGACCGCGATGATCGGCGACCGCATGGACATCGACATCGTCGTCGGCCTCGAGGCGGGCATGCGTCTAGGCTTCACGGCATGGACGACGACTGGCGACTGCAGATCAATCTCGAGGACGAGGGCGTGGTGGGTGAGGTCTCCGATCTCCTGCGCTCGGCGGAGCTCGAGCACGATCTCTCCCTCGACCTCGACAAACG
>DASZUH010000158.1:0-7422 GCA_035547715.1 Solirubrobacterales bacterium | reverse complement strand
CCATGAAGTTGACCGCCTCCGGCGTCGCGAACTGCGCCGCCATCACCAGGTCGCCCTCGTTCTCGCGGTCTTCGCCGTCGCAGACGACGACCATCTTGCCGCGGCGGATCTCTTCGATCGCCTCCTCGATCGTCGCGAAGGGGCTGCCGGAGTCCTGCTCGTCGACGGCCTTCACGCCGGTCTCCTCGGTGGTCTCGGTCTCGTTGCTCACGCTTCCTCCTTTGCGGCAAATGGTGACAGCAGCCGCTCCACGTACTTGGCGATCACGTCGACCTCGACGTTCAGCCGGTCGCCGCGGGCCACGGAGCCTAGATTGGTGCGCCCGAGCGTCTCCGGGATAAGCGAGACCTCTACCCAGGTGGGGCCGAGCCCGGCGACGGTGAGGCTGACGCCATTGAGGGCGATCGAGCCCTTGTCGACGACGTAGCGCAGCAGCTCCGGGGGGATCTCGACGCGGACGCGGCGGGCGAACCCGTCGTCGCGCACCTCGAGGACCCGGCCGGAGCCGTCGGCGTGCCCCTGGACGATGTGGCCGCCGAGCCGCTCGTCGGCGCGCGTCGCCGGCTCCAGGTTGACCCGGGCGCCCGGCGCGAGCGCGCCGATCACGGTCACCGCGAGCGTCTGGTTCATCGCCTCGGTGGCGAAGCCCTCGGCGTCGGCCTCGGTCGCGGTGAGGCAGACGCCGTTGACGGCGATCGAGTCGCCCGGGCCGATCTCCGGCCCCAGCCTCGTCGCGATCCGCAGGCGCGCCCCCTCGGCGCCCGCCTCGACGCTCTCGACGCTGCCGATGTCCTGCACCAGTCCGGTGAACATCACCACTCCTTGAATCGGGTCCTGATCAAAGTGTCCTCCCCCACGGCCTCCGCCCCGATCAGGGAACCCTGGAGCCCCGCCACCGGGGCCTCGACCAGCGGCCCGCCGAGCAGGAGCGGGGCGACGAAGACGCGCGCCTCGTCGATCATCCCGGCGGCGGCGAAGGTGCCGGCGAGCGTCGCGCCGCCCTCCAGCAGGAGGCTGGTGAGGCCGCGGCGGCCGAGCTCGGCGAGCGCCATCCCGGCCCGCTCGGCGGGGGTGGCGCCGGCGGCGAGGATCGTCTCGGCACCGGCCCGCAGCAGCGCTTCGAGCCGGGCCGGCTCGGCCTCGGGGCCGTGGACGACGCTGAGCGGCGCTTCGTCGAGCGTCGCCAGGAGTTGCGAGTCGAGGGGCAGGCGGGCGGCCGAGTCGAAGACGACGCGGACCGGCTGGCGCGCTTCGCCAAGCCGCGCGGTCAGCAGCGGGTCGTCGGCGAGCACGGTGCCGATGCCGACCGCGATCGCGTCGCATTCGCCGCGCCAGACGTGGACCAGCTCGCGGCTGCGCTCGCCGGAGATCCAGGGCGAGGCGCCAGCCGGGGTCGCGGTCCGCCCGTCGAGCGACATCGCGGTCTTCAGCACCACCAGCGGCAGGCCGACGAGGCCGTGTTTGCGGAAGGGCTGATTGAGGAGGCGGGCGTCCCTGGCGATCTCGCTCTCGGCCGGGAGCGCCTCGACCTCGATCCCGGCGTCGTGCAGCTGGGCGACGCCGCGGCCGGAGGTCTTCGTGGTCGGATCGTGCGAGGCGATCACGACGCGGCCGAGGTCGGCCTCGACGATCGCGTCGACGCAGGGCGGCTGGCGGCCCTGGTGGGCGCAGGGTTCGAGCGTCACGTACATCGTCGCGCCGGTGACGTCCTCGCCGCGCTCGGCCGCGTCGGCGAGCGCCGCCCGCTCCGCGTGCAACCCCCCGAGCGCGGCGTGGAAGCCCTCCCCGATAATCTTCCCGTCGCGGACGACGATCGCGCCGACCAGCGGATTGGGGCTCACCCGGCCGCGGCCGCCCTCGGCCAGCGCGAGCGCCTTTCGCAGAAATTCAGATTCGGCCGGTGTTGTTGATTGACCAGTCAATCAGGCGATTCTAGCCACGCTTCGACCCCCGCCCCCCGTACTCTGGGGCACGCCTTGAAGTTGATCATCCAGATTCCCTGCCTGAACGAGGAAGAGACGCTGCCGGCGACGATCGCCGATCTGCCGCGTTCCCTCGCCGGCTTCGACACCGTCGAGACGCTCGTCATCGACGACGGCTCGACCGATCGCACGGTCGCGGTGGCGCGCGAATGCGGTGTCGACCACATCGTCCGGCTGACCAACAACAAGGGGCTGGCGGCGGGGTTCCAGGCGGGCCTCGACGCCTGCCTGAAGCTCGGCGCCGACGTCGTCGTCAACACCGACGCCGACAACCAGTACGCGGGCGCCGACGTGGCGAAGCTGGTCGCGCCGATCCTGGCCGGCGAGGCCGACATGGTCGTCGGCGACCGCCAGGTGGCCGGGATCGAGCACTTCTCCGACGCCAAGAAACAGCTCCAACGCTGGGGCAGCTGGATCGTAAGGCGCGTGTCCAACACCGAGGTCACCGACACCACCTCCGGCTTCCGCGCCTACAACCGCGAGGCGGCGCTGCAGCTCTCGGTCGTCGACAACTTCACCTACACGCTGGAGAGCCTCGTGCAGGCGGGCAAGATGCTGGTCGCCGTCGACGAGGTGCCGATCGCGACCAACCCGCAGACGCGCGAGTCGCGGCTGGCCGGGTCGACCGGCGACTACGTGCGGCGCAACACGCCCGCGATCCTGCGGATCTACGCGCGCTACGAGCCGCTGCGGGCGTTCGTCACCGCGGCGATCGTGGTCGGCGTGCTGGCGGTGATCGCCTGGCTGCCGTTCCTGATCGACGCGATCTTCAACGGCCACTCGAACGGGCACATCCAGTCGCTGATCCTCGGCGCGGTGCTGATGATCGCCGCGGTGCAGCTCTTCGCCCTCGGCGTGATCGGCGACCTGCTGGCCGGGCAGCGGGTGATGACGCAGCGGGTATTCGAGCGGGTCCGACGGGTCGAGCTGGCGCTCGGGGTACCGCCGTCGCACTACGAAAAGGGCGGCGAGAGGCAGGAGCCCTCCGAGGAGCCGACGAAGGTGGTCGACCGATGAGCACGAACGGCGCCACCGCCAACGGCACCGCCGCCAAGGGCGATCGGGCCGTCTCGAAAGAGGAGTACGGGAAGACCGCGGGCTTCCTCGCGGTCGGGGTCGGCCTGACCGGGATCATGACCTACGGCTTCTTCCTGGTCGCCTCGCACACCCTCTCCAAGAACGACTACGGCCAGATCACGGTCCTCTGGTCGGCGGTCTTCATCACCATCTCCAGCCTCTGCTGCCCGATCGAACAGCTGCTCTCGCGGCAGGTCTCCGAGCGGATGGCGAAGGGTGAACCGGTCGACCAGACGATCCGCGTCGCGGCGACGATCCAGTTCGGCGTCTCGCTGATCTTCGCGGTGATCGCCCTGGCCCTCCGTGGCCCGCTCCAGAACGACCTCCTCGACGGCAACGAAACCCTCTACTGGATCTACTTCTCGGCGGTCATTTTTTATGCGGTCAGCTACTTCGCCCGCGGCTTCCTCGCCGGGAGCCAGCGGTTCGGGATGTTCGTCGGGCTGATCCTCTCCGAATCATGCTTCCGCACCCTCTTCGCGGTGCTGGTCGCGATCGGCCTGCTGAGCGGTCAGTCGGCGGTCGCGCTCGGCATCGTCGCGGCGCCGATCCTCGGCCTGATCATCGTGCCGACGATCTTCTTCCGCCGGGCGCGGGAAGTGCGGGCCGCGCCGCCCGCGCCGCCCGCCGAGGGCGAGGAGCACGAGCACTTCTCGCTCTTCGCCGGCGGCGGGTTCGCCGCGGCGGTGCTCCTGGTCATGTTCTCCGAACAGGCCTTCCTCAACGCCGGGCCGATCATCATGCACGGCCTCAAGGGAGCCGACGAGGCCGCCCTGATCTTCAACATCCTGATGCTGGCACGGGCCCCGCTGCAGCTCTTCCAGTCGATCTCGACCTCGATCCTCCCTCACCTCACCCGCCTCCACATGAGCAAGGACCCGGACTCCGACGCGGAATTCGGACACACCGTCCACCGGGTCCTGCTCGGGGTCGCCGCCTTCACCGCGCTGGTCGCCGTCATCGTCCTGATCGCCGGGCCGAAATGCATGCAGATCGCCTTCGGCAAGAAGTACACCTACGACCGCGTCGGGCTGCTCCTGGTGACCTTCGGGATGGGCCTCTACCTGGCCTCGGTGACGCTGAACCAGGCGGGCGTCGCGATGGGCCAGGTGCGCCGCTGCGCGGGCCGCTGGATCACCTGCGCGGCGGTCTTCATCGCCTGGAACTTCCTGCCGATCGTCACCGACGTGCAGCGCCGGGTGGAGGTCGGCTTCCTCCTTGCCGCGGCCGTCCTCTTCCTCCTGCTGTGGTGGGTCTACGCCCACCCGAAGCTCGGCCACCCGGAGGATGTTCCGCAGCCCGGGTCGACGGAGGAACTCGAGGCGCGGCTGGCGGCGATCGACGAGGCCGTCTAGGCAGATCCTCCACCCCCTCCCCTAGACGGTTGATTCCTAATTGGCCCCCCGGTGGCCCCCGCCCCGCCAGGGGGCACGGCGAAGGGCGCCGAAGTCGGGCGTTGCAACCGCAACGTCGACCAAGGAGGCCTCGTGCGCGCCGACCTCGACACCCTTCTCACCGCAATCTACGTCCTGCTCGACGACTTCCTGCCCGACCGGGCGGGGCCCGGTAGGCCACCGAGGATCACCGACGCCGAGCTGATCACGCTGGCCCTCGCCCAGGTGTTCCTGGGGGTCGCCAACGATCGTCAGTTCCTCGGCCTCGCGACCCGGCGACTCGGCCATCTCTTCCCCTACCTGCCCGGGCAGCCCGGCTACAACAGGCGGCTGCGCGCCCTGGCGCCGCAGATCGTGAGGTCGATCAACCACCTGGCCCTCGTCTCGCCCTCGATCTTCGACGGGCTCCGTCTGCTCGACTCCACGCCGGTGCCCTGCGGGGCCTCGCGCGGGACGGTCCGCCGCTCGGAGTTCGCGGGGACGGCCGCCTACGGCCACTGCGCCTCCCACGGCCGCTAGTTCCGGGGCTTCCGCCTCTACCTGCTCTGCGCCTCCGACGGCACCCCGATCGCCTTCGAACTCGCCCCCGCCAACGCCCCCGAGCGCCAGGTCGCCATGGAGATGCTCGAACGCGTCTCCCTGGCCGGCCATACCGTGGTCGCCGACAAGGGCTTCTCCGGTCGCGCCTTCGAGGGCTTCATGGCCGACCGGGGCGCCGTCTTCCTGCGGCCCGACCGCAAGGACGAGAGGCCACGCCTCGGCCCGCTCGGCTCGGTCCGCCAACGGATCGAGTCGGTGTTCTGGACCTGCAAGGGCCAGTTCGGGCTCGAGCGCCACGGCGCCCGGACCATGCCCGGGCTCTTCGCCCGGATCGGGATACGGCTGCTCGCCCTCTCGGCGGGGCTATGGCACAACTGGCAGATCGGGGAGCCGGGGAGACACTTCGCCGCCTACACCTTCTGAATTAGGAATCAGGCATCTAGGGTCCCTGGATGGGCCATCACGACGCCGTCCTGATCCTTGTCGCCGGCGTCCTCTTGGCCGCGGGCATCGCCGGCGCGCTCCTGGCGGACCGGGTGCGGGTCCCGGCGCTGCTGCTGTTCCTCGCCCTCGGCATGCTGGCCGGGTCGGAAGGGATCGGCGGCATCGACTTCTCCGACTACGACCTGGCGCGCACGCTGGGGACGATCGCGCTGGTCCTGATCCTGTTCGAGGGCGGCCTCACCTCGGGCTGGTCGGAGATCCGCCCGGTGCTCGGCACGGCCGCCTCGCTGGCGACCGTGGGGACGCTGGCGACGGCGCTGCTGGCGGGCGTCGCGGCGAAGCTGGTCTTCGACCTCACCTGGCTCGAAGGGATGATCGTCGGCGCCGCGATCGCCGCCACCGACTCGGCCGCGATCTTCGCCGTGCTGCGCAACTCGACCCTCGACAAGCGCGTCGCGCGCTCGCTCGAGGGGGAGTCGGGGATGAACGACCCGGTCGCGCTGCTGCTCGTCATCGGCTTCATCGAATGGATCCAACAGCCGAGCTACGGCGCCCTCGACATGATCGGGCTGATCGCGCTGAAGATCGCCGTCGGGATCGTCGTCGGGGTGATCCTGGGACGGCTGGCGGTCTGGGTCATCACGCGGATCGAACTGGCCTCCGACGGCCTCTATCCGGTGGCGACGATCGCCGCGGCGGCGCTCGCCTACGGGATCTCCGAGGTCGCCCACGGGTCGGGCCTGCTCGCCGTCTACCTGACCGCCCTGGCGCTCGGCTCGGCGCGGCTGCCGGCGCGGCGCAGCGTCGTCTCCTTCCACGAGGGGCTCGGCTGGGTCTCCCAGATCGGCCTCTTCATCCTGCTCGGCCTGCTCGTCTTCCCGGGTCAGATCGGCGATGTCGCCGGGAAGGGGCTGGCGCTGTCGGCGGTGCTGATCTTCGTCGCCCGGCCCGCGGCGACCTTCGTCGCCACCGCGCTGACCTCGTTCAACGTGCGCGAGAAGCTGATGCTCGGCTGGGCCGGGCTGCGCGGGGCGACGCCGATCTGGCTGGCGACCTTCCCGGTCGTCGCCGGCGTGCGCAGCGGCGAGGAAGAGTTCGCGATCGTCTTCTTCGTCGTCGTCACCTCAACCCTGGTGCAGGGGGCGACCTTCGAGCCCCTGGCGAAGCGGCTGCGGCTGACCACCGACGAGCCGGCGCTGCCGCGGCGGCTGCTCGAGTCGGGGCGGATCCGCGAGATGGGCGGCGACGTGGTCGCCTTCCGCCTGCCCGAGGGCGCCGCCGCGGCCGGCCACCGGGTGCGCGAACTGGGCCTGCCGCGCGACGCCCTGCTGAACGTGATCGTCCGCGAAGGCGGCGCGATCCCGCCGCGCGGCTCGACCGAGTTGCACGAGGGCGACGAGCTCCACGTGCTGGTCCGGGGCGAGGTGCGCGACGAGGTCGAGCGCCTGACCGGGCGGTGGGTGAAGGGCCCGATCGGCAAACCGCCGCCGCCCCCGCTGCCGCGCCGCGCGACCGCCCAGGTCTTCTCGGTGCGCCCGCTGCGCGAGGGCGAGGAGGTGATGGCGCCGACCGAGGTCGACGGCGTCGCCGTCGTGGCGGTGCTGCGGACGAGGAACGACAGGCCGGGGGCGATGGCCGCCCTCGCCGACGGCCGCTACGCGGTGACCGGCGAGCAGGTCGTCGCGGTCGGCGGCCGGCGGGCCCTGGCGGGCTGGTGCGAGGAGCGAGCGGAGCGCGAGTCCGTGACCGGCGAAGAGCGGGCCTGGTGGCAGGAGGTGACGGGAGCGCTGATCGCGCGGGGGCGGAGGCGCTAGCGGGTTGGTTCCGCGGGGGTACGAATGGGGGTTCGGGGTTGGGGGGCGTGGGTCGCGGGCGTTGCGGCCGTCCGAGGTGCGTCCCGGGCGTCTCGTGGCGGCCCGGCAGGTTGTGGCCGCCACCGAGAAGGCCGGGTGTGTGGGGAGTGATGAGGGTTCGTGACAGGCGCC
>DASZUH010000157.1:0-4660 GCA_035547715.1 Solirubrobacterales bacterium | reverse complement strand
CCTTTGGAGGCGAAGACCACGTAGTCGTCGCCGTCGGCCAGGTAGACCAGCGGCGTGACGAAATCGGTCCCCGATCTGGCGCCGACGTTATGCAGGAGGAGCAGCGGTTTGCCCTCGAACATGCCGCCGGCGCGGCCGCCGCCGGCGCGGAATTCCTCGATCACCCCTGCGTTGAAGTCGTTCATGTCGGACATCGGGCCGGGATCTTAGCCAGGTCGAGGCGTCGGCCCGAAGGGATATGGGCCCGCCGCCCCCAAGGGTGGGAGGGAGCGACGGGCCTGACGTCGGGGGACCTACTTCCCGACGATTTCTTCGACCACGTAGGCGGCGACGTTGCTGATTTCTTCGCTGCTCAGGGTGCCTTTGAATGCCGGCATGCCGCCGCCGCCATCGGTCACCTGCTTTTCAGCACCGGCCTGCGTTTTGGCCAACGGCATGGTCCGGAGGTCCGGACCGCCATTGCCGCCGTGGCCGGTCGCGCCGTGGCAGGTCGAGCAGTTCTGCGCGAACACTTCTTTACCCGCCGCGGCATCACCGGTCCCGCCCGCTTCGGCCGATTCGCCACCCTTGGCTTCTTCGGTTTCTTCGGTCGGGGTTTCACCTTCGGGGCCTTCTTTTTTCTCACCGGCGTGCTCGGTGCCTTCCGCTTTTTGTTCGGTGCCTTTCTCCGGGCCCATCGTGCCTTTCAGCGAGAAGACCCAGAAATTTTCACCGTGTGGGGTCGCCGCGAGACTGTTGCCGCCGGCGTAGATCGCGACTTTCTCTTCGCCTTCGTCTTCGAAGACGGTCGCCGTGGTGTTGGCGCCGGCACCGGTCTGGAAGCTCCACAGTTTTTCGCCGTTTTCGGCGTTGAACGCGTGGAATTCGCCGTTGTTCTGGCCGACGAAGACGAGGCCGCCGGCAGTTGACACGGCTCCCGAGTAGCAGGATTCGGGAAGGTCGTCCTGCCAGGCGATCTTCCCCGTCGACATGTCATAGGCGGTGACGAACCCTGGGGCGCCGAAGCCCGTGGTCGGCCCGAATTCGCCGCCGGTGAACGTCTTCCCCGCTTCGTACTTGGTGTGGTTGGTTTCGGCGATGACCCCGAATGCGCCTTCGAGTGAGCAGACGAAGTACATGTTGTCTTTCGGGTCATAGCTCGAAGGCGGCCAGTTGTTCCCACCGCTCGCCGAGTTCGGCGTCAGGTTGATCAGGTTGGGATCGGTCGACATCGGCTCGAAGATCTTCGTCGCGCGGACCTTCGGCACCGGCTTTTCGTTGGCCAGCGATTTTTCGACGATCTTCACCGATTCGGCGCTGGTCTGGACCGGGCTGAACGGTTCCATCGTCGGCTCCGGCTGGGTCGGCGAGGTCTTGTTCGCCGGATCCTGCGGAACCTTCACCTCGGGGATCGGGTAGATCGGCTTGCCGGTCTTCTGGTTGAGCAGGTAGACCCAGCCGGTCTTCTCCGGCTCCCCCACGGCTTCGACCTGTTCGCCGTTCATTTCCCCGTCCATGAGGACGGTGGGCGACGGGGCGTCGAAGTCCCAGAGGTCGTGGTGGACCATCTGGTAGCCCCATTTGATCTTGCCCGTTTCGGCATCCATCGCCACGATCGAGGCCGACCACTCGTTGTCGCCTTCGCGTTCGGAGCCGTTCCAGTCGGGAGCGGCGTTGGAGGTCGAGAAGAACAGCGTCCCGGTCTTCGGGTTCACCGTCGGCGTGTTCCAGATGCCGGCGCCGCCGTGGGTCCAGGCCTTGTTGTCGGACGGCCAGGTGTTGTGACCCTTTTCGCCGGGGCCGGGGATCGTGTAGGACCGCCAGAGGATCTTGCCCGTCTTGGCGTCGAGCGCGGTGAGGCGCCCGCGAATCCCGTACTCACCGCCGGAACCGCCGACGTAGAGGTTGCCGTCGTAGTACAGCGGCGCCGAGGTGATCGTGAATCCCTCGCCCGGCTTGACCACCGGGGTCGACCATTTCACCTGGCCCGTTTCTTGATCGAGCGCGACCTGGTCGCCATTCAGCTGGGAGATGTAGACCATGCCGTCGCCGAGCGCGACGCCGCGGTTGTCCCAACCGCAACAGACGACTTCGCCGAGCGGATCCGGCGGCAGTTTCGGTTCGTAGGTCCAGAGGATTTCGCCGCTGCCGGCGTCGAGGGCGAAGACGTCGTCGGCCCCGTCGGAGATGTAGATCGTCCCTTCGTACTCGAGCGCCTGGCCCTCGGCCGAGAACTTCGCCGCGGTGGCGTTATGGCCGATCTTGGTCATCCAGTCGCCTTTGAGTTCCTTGACGTTTTCGGTGTTGATTTCGTCCAAGGTCGAGAAGCGGTCGTTGGTCGTGCCGCCGCCGTTGGTGATCCAGTTCTCGCCGGCGGGTTCGTCGAGTTCTTCGGAGGTGAAGACGGGCGCCGCGGCGATGCCTTCGCCTTCCGCGGTTTCGGTCGGTTCCGTGGTTTCTTCGGTCGTTTCCGCCGTGGACGACGAGCTACTGCCCCCGCCGCCACAGCCGGCGATCACCAGCGCCGCGATCAGCCCGACGAGCAGGCAGAGGAGAACGGATCCGCGAAGCCGCTTGCTTCCCATCGACAACCCTCCTGCGCCCTTCCCGTGGGCGCGGTCTATTCCATCCAAGTTCAATCTAAATGTCGAACGACGGCCACCATATTGGACCGGCCGCATTGGATCAAGGGGTTTCTGCCGAACGACCGGAAGGATTTCCCGGTCGGTCGCGAATCGGCAAGCCGGCTTGCTCGCGGGCGCCGGAGAGCAACTTCGGCGGCCCGGACCCGTTTAATCCCCTGAAGACCGTGATCGCCCGACCCGGCCAACTTCTCCGTGCCCGCACCCTGCCGGCCGTGCTGCTGGTCGCCCTCGCCTTCCTGGCGATGGTCGGGGTGGCGCACGCCGAGGCCGGTGGGCGCACCGTCCACTTCGCCGGGCGCACCGTCCACGTGCCCGCCGGCTTCGGCGTCGTGCGGGTCGCGCCGGGCTCGAAGACCTGCGTGCGGCTCGACCGCCGCGTCGTCTACCTCGGCGCGCCGTCGAAGGAACAGAGCTGCCCGGCCGGCCCGGTCCTCGGCAGGCGTCGGGCGATCGTCGTCGCCCCGCAGGCGGAGCGCCCGGCGGCGCGTTCGGCCCGCGTCCGCCCCGGCGCCGCGCACGCGAGCTCGGTCGCCCCGCGCGCCGCCACCGGAGGCGCCAACCCCGCCGCCACCGCCTCGGTCGGCGGCTCGGTCTTCACCGGCCTCGGCTTCGACACCTGCAGCGCCCCCTCCTCGAGCGCGATGGCGGCCTGGGCCGAATCGCCGTTCCGCGGCGTCGGCATCTACATCGGCGGCGAAAACAGCGCCTGCTCGCAGCCCAATCTGAGCCCCAGTTGGGTCAGCGCCCAGACCACCGCGGGCTGGCACCTGATCCCCACCTACGTCGGCCTGCAGGCGACGACCTCGAGCTGCTCCAGCTGCGCCAAGATGACGACCGTGGCGGCGGGCACGCAGGGGACGGCGGCCGCGGAAGACGCGGTGACCGAGGCGGCGGCGATCGGGATCGGCACCGGCAGCCCGATCTACTTCGACCTCGAGGCCTACACGCCGACGACGACCGCGACGAAAGCCGCGCTGACCTTCCTCGAAGCCTGGACCGCGAAGCTGCACGAACTGGGCTACCAGTCCGGCGTCTACTCGTCGAGCGGCTCGGGGATCGCCGACCTCGCCGCCCAGGTCTCCACCGGCTACCCCCTCCCCGACGACGTCTGGACCGCCAACTGGAACAACCAGGAAAACACGCTCGACGCGGTGCTGCCGGAAACCGCCTGGGCCAACCACCAGCGGATCCACCAGTTCCGCGGCGGCCACGACGACACCTATGGCGGCGTGACGATCAACGTCGACTCCGACTTCGTCGACGGCGCCACGGTCGGGGTCGGCACGCCGCCGGTCGGCGAATCCGACCCGATCGGCAAGCTCGAAGTGACCGGCTCGCCCGCCCACGGCCAGCTGCGGGTCAAGGGCTGGGCCTTCGACCCCGACTCGCCCGGCGAAACGCTCGCCATCAACGTCGTCGTCGGCGGGCGCGAAGGCGACAAAGGCGTGGAAACCTTCGAACTCGGGCAGGTCGCCAACCTCGAACGCGCCGACGTCGGCGCCGCCCACAAGCTGGCCGGGCCGTTCCACGGCTTCGAAAACCAGATCGTCACGCTCAAGTCGGGGCCGGAGCCGGTCTGCGTCTACGCGGTCAACGTGGCGCTCGGCGGCAACCGCCTGCTCGGCTGCCGGACGACGACGATCCCGGTCGCGATCACCCTCTCCGGCCTGCGCGTGACCCGCCGCGGCGTCGGCGTCAACATCGCCTGCGACTTCCCGGTCGGGACCGAATGCCCCGGCCACCTCGGCGTGCGCACCACCTTCAAGGTGGCGGTCCCGCGCCGCCACAAAGCACCGCGGATCCACGCCGTGACCCGCTCCCTCGGCCAGCGCAGCTTCCGCCTGACCGGCGCCAAATGGCACCGCTTCGTCATCCCGCTCACCTCCGGCGGCCGCCGGCTGCTGCAGGAACGAGGCAAACTGCGCGGCCTCCTGGTGGCAGCGATCCCGGGCGGACAGCGGAGTGCCGGGCTGAAGATCGAAGCCCCCGCACCGCGGGGGTAGCGGGGCGGGGCGGGGCAGCCGTCCAGGGACGGG
>DASZUH010000156.1:0-8073 GCA_035547715.1 Solirubrobacterales bacterium | reverse complement strand
GGACCCATGAGGATCCGTGACGAACCGGGCAGAACCGTGACGGGAGCGTGGAGATCCTCCCGTCCCCGTGACCCTCCCCCGGGAACCACGCCCGTCGCCGGCCGGCGGCCCGCCCTCCGGCTGTCGCTTGTTGCGCCATGCGGAACAAGCGACAGGCGGAGGGCCTCGGCGCAGGGTCCGTGACGAAGACCCATGGAACGTCACTGTTCGTCCCGCCTTCCTCGGCACCCCCCGGAGCGTGGTCGACCTAACCCACCCATGGCGCCGGTCAGGTCGACCGCGCCCCCGAGCGTCCCTCTCCACGTGACCGAAGTCATGAGAACCCGTGACGAACCCGGCAGAAGGGTGACGGGAGCCCGCACCTCCTTCCGTCCCTGTGCCCCCTTCCCTACGAACCCCTCACGTCCCGGGCGTCTCGTGGCGGTCACAGCCTGCCCGGGCCGCCCCGAGACGCCCGGGACGCACCTCGGACGGCCGCCACGGCCTGCAGCCCCGCCCCCGAACCACAGCGCGAGCGCGCCCCGCCCCGGCCCTGGGATCAGCCCTCTAGGCCGAAAGTCGGAGCATCATCGACCGGGCCACCTCGGTGACGAGCTCGCGGTCGTGGGTGAGGGCGAAGTCGAAGCGGCGGGCGTGGTCGGGGCCGCCGTCGCCGAGATCGCGGGCGACGAAGGCGGCGCCGAAGTGGGGGCCGAGCACGGTCACGTTCCACTCGCCGCGCAGCGCCTCGTCGGAGGAGAGGTGGACGCCGCGCACGCCGGGCGCCGGCTCGGCGTCCATGCCGACCCCGAGCGCGGCGACCAGCGCCGCGTCCTCGGCCAGCCGCGCGTAGCGGCCCGCTGTCTCCGGGGTGAAGTAGCTCGCCTCCTGGAAGCTCGAGATGACCACGGCGGCGGCGCCCTGGTTGGAGGTCTGGCGCTCGATCGAGAGGCTCAGCTCGAGCAGCAGGTCCTTGTCGGCGCGCCGCAGGGGCCGCCGGGCGGAGACGATCTCGAAGGGCGTGCGGTAGGGCGACGGGGTGGCGGCCGTCTCGTCGCGCCGCAGCGGGAAGCTCGCGCCGAGCGGCTGGCGGTCGGGGCGCAGCTCACCGGGGCGCCCGAAGAGCCAGCCCTGGCCGTAGGAGGCGCCCAGCGCCAAGGCCCGCCGCAGGTGGTCCTCGGTCTCGATCCCCTCGGCGAGGATCAGCGCCCCGGTCCGCTCGGCCTCGGCGTTGACCGCGTGGACGACCTCGGCGATCTTGCGCGAGGGGCTGTCGTGGAGGAGGCCGAGGTCGAGCTTGATCACGTCGGGGCGCAGGAAGGGCATCAGGGCGAGCGAGCGCGGGTCGGTGCCGACGTCGTCGAGGGCGATCCGGGCGCCACGCCGGCGCAGGTCCTCGGTCAGCGGGATCAGGTCGGTCGTGTGGTTGGGCAGGGCCCGCTCGGTCAGCTCGACCACCAGCGGAAAGCGCTCCAGCGCTTCCTCCAGCAGCGGATCACCGATCTCCGGCACCCAGGAGGTGGCCGAGGAGGGCTCGACGTTGACGAAGAGCGCCCGCTCGGGGCCGATCCCGCCCTGCAGGCCACCGCGCAGGGCGGCCCGCCAGCACTCCCAGTCCAGCGTCGTCTCCAGGCTCTCGCGCCGGGCCGTGGCGAAGAGCGCCTCCGGCAGCTCCAGGGGCGATCCGGCCGGGCCGCGGGCGAGCGCCTCGTAGGCGATCACCCGCCGGTCGGCCAATCGCACGATCGGTTGATAGATCGAGTGGATCCCGGTCGCCAGGGCGGCCATCAGTTCGGCGCCCGGACCGGTTTCGGGCAGGGGCTTGGTGCTGGTCGCCATCAAACCGTGTAATCGGCCCGGCGGACTTATGCTTGAGGTGAGTTATCCGGTCCGGATGGCTCGTCGCCCGCGAGCTGCCGTTCGAGCGCTTCCCGCGCCCCCTGCTCCTGCGCCCGCTCGATCGCCCGCTCCTGCGCCAGCCGGGTGATCTGGGCCGCCTGGCGGGACATGATCACGCTGAAGTTGAGCGCCAGGCCGAGCAGCAGCAGGAGCACGATCGAGAACAGCGCGACGTTGGTGTCGCGGACGCCCATCGCGTCGGCGACCAGCTTCAGCAGGCCGGGGAAGGCGGCCCCGGCGAGCATCGCCAGCCCGGCCGCGAACCAGATCACGCTGTAGCGCTCCTGCAGGCGGTCGCGGCGGATCAGGTCGAGGATCCAGACCATGAAGAGGATCGCCAGCACGGCGGCGATGACCCGCGTCCGCGGGGTGAGGCTGACGTGGTCGACCTGCGCGGCGAGCGGCGCGAGCGCGGCGCTCATCGTCCCGTCCCCGCCCTCATCGCTCCGCCTCGGCGTGGCGCGGCTTGAACTGGCCGACCAGGATCACGACCAGGCCCTTGAAGATGAAGAAGGCCGAGCGCACCGGGGTGAGGAAGGAGCTGCCGCCGGTCCGCTCGAGCATCCGCACCGGCACCTCCTCGACCCGCAGCCCCTCGCGCACCGCCAGCTGCAGCGACTCGATCTCGGCGAAGTCGGGCGAGTAGTTCTCGCTGAAGAGCTTCATCACGCGGCGGTTGGCGGCGCGCATGCCGCTGGTCGTGTCGGTGAAGCGCTGGCGCGTCGCCAGGGTGAGCATGAAGCGGAAGACGTTGATGCCGATCCGCCGCGACCAGGTCGCCTGGTAGTCCTTGCCCTCGACCTCGGCGCCGGGCAGCGGCTCGGTCTGGGCGGCGTAGCGGGAGCCGATCACGAGGTCGGCGCGGTCGCCTTCCACCTCGGCGAGCAGGCGCGCCACCTCGGCCGCCGGGTGCTGGCCGTCGGCGTCGAGGTGGGCGCAGAAGTCGTAGCCCTGGCGCAGCGCCCAGAGGTAGCCGGTCTGCAGCGCCGCGCCGAGCCCCTGGTTGAACGGCATCGTGGCGACGAGGACGCCGGCGGCCTGGGCGCGGGCCGTGGTCGCGTCGGTCGAGCCATCGTCGACGACGAGAATGTCGGCCCCGGGCAGGTTGGTGCGCACGTCGGCGATCACCGCGTCGATCGACGCCTCCTCGTTCCAGGCAGGGATGAAGACGAGAGTCCGCAAGGGGAGCCGATTGTTCCACGGCGCGGGTTCCCGAAACCGCCCGCAGCCGGTCTGGGAGGATTGTGTTAGTAACCCTTCATGGCAAGCGGCGACGCCCCCGAGATAGCGCGGCCGCAGCCCGAAGCTCCAAGGTTCGGTATGCGGCTCTGGTTGACCGGCGCGTTCGCGGCGGTCAGCTTGATCACGGCCGCGACCGTCTACTTCTTCGGCGACAACCACCAGGCATTGGTCGCCGCGGTGCTGATCGGGGTGCTGGCCGGATTCCTGATCGCGGTCGCGATCTCCCACCGGGTCGTGGTGCTGGCGCGGGCGGCGGGGGAGATGGCGAAGGGCTCCTTCGACGCGCCGCTGAACACCTCGGGGGTCGACGAGATCGGCGACCTGGCGCGCTCGCTCGACGCGATGCGGGCCTCGCTGCAGGAGAGCTTCGGCGTGCTGACCGCGGACCGCAACAAGCTGGCGGCGATCTTCGACGGGCTGACCGACGCGGTGATCGTGGTCGACTACGAGGGCCCGGTGCGCTTCTCCAACAGCGCCGCGGGCCGGCTGCTCGGGGCCGGGGGCGAGCCGCCGGAAGTGATCGAGCCGCAGATGCGGCGCGCCGCCGAGGTCGGCTTCGCCGCCCACCCGGCGCTGCGGATCGGTGATCGCGCCTACGCGATGACGGCGCGGGCGTTGCCCGACGAGCGCGCCGTCCTCGCCGTGCTCCGCGACCGCACCGACGAGCTCCGCCGCGAGCTCGCCGAAGCCGACTTCATCTCCAACGCGGCGCACGAGCTGCGGAACCCGTTGGCCGGGATCTCGGGGGCGATCGAGGTGCTGCAGAGCGGCGCCAAGAACAACCCGCTCGACCGCGACCACTTCCTCAACCGGCTCGCCGACGACGCCGAGCGGATGAAAGCGCTGACCCAGTCGCTGCTGACGCTGGCGCGGGTGGAGAGCCGCGGCGCCGCCGAAAGCGAGGTCGTCGACGTGGCGATCGCGGTCCGCGACGTGGTCGCCGCGGTCGAGCCGCCGCCGCGGATCGAGCTGATCGTCGACGTCGAGCAGGACCTCGCCGCGACCGGCGACCCGACCCTGCTGCGGCAGGTGATGATCGGCCTCCTCACCAACGCCTTCAAGAACACGCCGCCGCCGGGGACGGTGACGCTGCGCGGGCGCCACCAGGGCGCCGGCGAGGTCGTGCTCGAGGTGATCGACACCGGGACCGGGATCCCGGGGCCGGAGATCGAGCGGGTCTTCGAGCGCTTCTACCGCCGCAGCGAGTCACGCAAACAGGAGGGTTTTGGGCTCGGCCTGGCGATCGCTCGACGGATGGTCGACGTGATGGGCGGGACGATCGGGGCAGAATCAGTGTTGGGTGAGGGGAGCACGTTCTGGGTGCGGCTGCCGCTTGCACAGCCGAGTCCCACCCCCATCGCGTGAGCGAGAGGCGTATAAAAGACAGGGGCGTATGTTTAGAAAGCATGAACTTCGCATGAGCAATCAGTTGAACAAGAGGACGGCGGGGTGAGCAGCGGGAGGATCCTGATCGCCGACGACGAGCCTTCGGTGCGCGACTCGGTCGGCTACGCGCTGACGCAGGAGGGCTTCGAGGTGACGGCGGCGGCCGACGGCGACGAGGCGAGCGACCTGCTCGGCGACGGCATCCCCTTCGACCTGCTGATCCTCGACATCATGATGCCGGGGCCGAGCGGCCTCGACATCTGCCGCGACGTGCGGGCGCGCAGCGCGGTGCCGATCATCGTGCTGACGGCGAAGGACGCCGAGGTCGACAAGGTGGTCGGGCTCGAGGTCGGCGCCGACGATTACGTGACCAAGCCGTTCTCGGTGCGCGAGCTGCTCGGGCGGGTGCGGGCGCAGCTGCGCCGGCGCGAACTCGATCGCTCGCCGATGGCCCAGCAGGTGAAGATCGAGTCGGGGCCGGTGTCGATCGACCTGGTGCGGCACGTGGCGACCGTGCGCGGCGTGCCGGTCAACCTGACCCGCTCCGAGTTCCAGCTGCTGCGGCTGCTGGTGGGGCGGCCGGGGGAGGTCTTCGCCCGCTCCCAGATCATGGAGGAGCTCTGGCAGACGCCCTTCGACGGCGATGAGCGCGCCTGCGACGTCCACATCTCGAACCTGCGCCAGAAGGTCGAGCGCGACCCGCAGAAGCCAGAGCTCGTCGTGACCGTGCGCGGCGTCGGCTACAAGTTCAGCGGCGAGGACGAATGACGACGTTGATGGGCCGAAAACCCGTCAGATGGTCCGGTTTTCGGCCCGTCAACCTTTGAGGAGGCGCTGGAGGTCGGCGAGGCGGGTGTCCCACTCGGCGCCGACGGCGGTGAGCCAGGCGGCGGCGTCGGCGAGGGGGCGGGGGTCGAGCTCGAAGCGCTGCTCGCGGCCGTGGCGGGTGTGGGAGACGAGGCCGGCACGGTCGAGCGTCGCCAGGTGCTTGGCGACGGCCTGGCGGCTGATCGGCAACTCGGCGGCGAGCCCGGTCGCGGTGGCACCGCCGCTCCGCGCGGCGAGCGCCGTGACCAGGTGGCGCCGGGTCGGGTCGGCGAGAGCGGCGAAGACCGCCCCCGCGGCGGCCTCGTCGGGCGGCTCGCCCGGATGGGGTCGAACTCCCGGCACCGTCGCCCTCAGACGAGGACCAGGCGAACGGCGGCGCGCAGCAGGTGCAGCGGCCGTGCCCAGATGTCGCCGGGCCGCGCGGGGCCGGCGGCCGCGGCGGGCATCGGGCCGCCGCCGGGGGCGGGTTGTGGGCCGGCGGGCGTCGCGAGCAGCAGCGGGCCGGCGGCGCGAAGCGGCGCGGTCTCGATGATCGTCAGGCGCGTGCGCTCGGCGACCCCGTCGAGGACCAGTTCGACCCGGCTCGGCACGCCGCCTTCGCGGCGCCAGCTCCAGGCCAGCCGCGCCGCCTCCTCGACCAGCTCGACCTCGCCGCGCCGCTCCTCGCCGTCGGCATAACGGCAGACGATCTCGCCGCCGGGCTCGGCCTCGAGCTCGACCTCGTCGGCCAGCCACTCGCCCAGCAGCGCGTCCTCGGTGAGCGCGTCCCAGACCGCCGCCGGCGCCGCGTCGAGTTCGACGCTACGCGTCACCCGCGCGTCCGCCTCCCGCGCGTCCGCATCATGCTCGGCTGCCTCCTGCGCGTCCGCCTCGTGCGCGTCCGCCTCGTGCGCGGCCACCTCATGCCGGCCGGCGGTTCTCGTCCCGCCCGCGTCCCCGCCGGCAGCCACGGCGCCGCCCCGCTTCTCGTCGCTTCGCGTCCCGGTCTCCTCGCCCTCATCCGCCGGTCCGCGCTCGCTCCTCGTTAGGGTCATGGGACTGCTCCTCTCGTCTCGAGTACGAATGCGCAACCTAATGGTTGCACACAGTGCTAGGCTGGGGAAGGCGCAACTGGATGGTTGCGCATGAGAAGCACGCAAATCTTCACGGAACACCGAGAAAGAGAGACGAAATGCCACTGGTCCCGATGGTCGTCGAGCAGACCGCTCGCGGCGAGCGCTCCTTCGACATCTACAGCCGGCTGCTGGCGCAGCGGATCATCTTCCTCGGCGAGCCCGTCACCGAGGATCTGGCCAACCTGATCATCGCCCAGCTGCTGCACCTGGAGGCCGACGATCCCGACAAGGACGTCAGCCTCTACATCAACTCGCCCGGCGGCTCCGCCTACGCGGGCCTGGCGATCTACGACACGATGCAGTTCATCAAGCCCGACGTGCAGACCATCTGTTACGGGATCGCGATGTCGGCGGGGTCGCTGATCCTCACCGGCGGCGCGAAAGGCAAGCGGATGGCACTGCCGAACAGCCGGATCCTGATCCACCAGCCGTCGAGCGGCTTCGAAGGCCAGGCCTCCGACATCGAGATCCACGCCCGCGAGGTGCTCGACCTGCGCGATCGTCTGAACCAGATCTACGTCGAACACACCGGGCAGCCGATCGAGAAGATCTCGCTGGACATGGAACGCGACAAATTCTTCAAGCCCGAAGAGGCGCGCGAATACGGGTTGATCGATCGGGTGATCGAGTCGCATGAATTCCAGCAGGCGCCGGCCGGGTTCCAGATCCGCGGCGGCGAGTCGTCGGGCGGTGGCTCGAACGGCGGTGGCGACGCCGAGCCGGGCGGGGGCACCAACGCCTAGCCTGCGGCGGCGCCGGGCCGGACGGCGGTCGCCCGCGAAGCGGCCGTCGACCGGGTCGGCCAGGCGCTCGCCGGTCGCGCCGGAGAAGCGGCCGCCCGCCGACTGGGAGGTTGCCGGGATCCGGCTCGACCGGGAGCTCGAGCGGTTGCGGGAGCTGCCGGTCTTCGCCGCTGGCCCGCTCGCCGACCGGCGGCCCGAGCTGAAGGTGCGGCGGGCGAGCAAACGGCCCAACCGGGTCGGCTTCGCCGTGCCGGCCGAACACCGGCTCCAGGTGACCTCCTATCCGGGGATCCGCCCCGGCGACGTGCTGGAGACGCTGCTCCACGAGCTCGTCCACCTGCACGTCGGGCGCGCCCGCGAGGCGCACGCCTGGCACGGCCGGACCTTCAAGGCGACCTTGGCGCGGGCGATGGAGGAGGCCTACGGTGTCCGCGGCGTCGCCGCCCGCAGCACCCTGCACGGCGCCTACGCGGAGGCGATCGAGCGCTTGCGCGATCCGCAGTTGGAGCTCGACCTCACCTGACGGACCAACCCGTAGTCATTGGTCGCCCAGTGGGCGACCAATGACTACGGGTCACGCGAGACGACGGACGGCCCAGGCGCCGACGGCGGCCGCGGCGGCGCCGGAGAGGACGCCTTGGACGGCGGCGCGGCCCGCCGCCGGGTCGCGCCCGGCGATCGCGAAGCAGACCGCGTCGCCGAGATCGATCGCGGCCGCCGCGGCCGTCGCCTCGCGCAGCGCGCCCCGGTCGTCGCGGGCGGCGAAGGCGAGGAGACCGAGGGCGACGTCGCGACCACCCGCGATCCGGGCGAGCGCGCGGGTCGAGGTGTCGGCGGCTTCGAAGCCGAGCGCCTTCAGCGTCGGCCGCGTGGCGACCAGC
>DASZUH010000155.1:0-4680 GCA_035547715.1 Solirubrobacterales bacterium | reverse complement strand
TGGACGGGCCGCGATGCCATCGTCGCCGGCTGGCTCGAGCACGCCGACAAGCCCGGCACCACCAGCTTCCACTGGTGGCACGTGGCCCGCGACGGCGACCTCTGGATCCTCGAGGCGCGCACGCGCTACCACGACCTCGGCAAGGACTACGCGAACCTCTGGCTGGTCGAACTCGACGACGAGGGGCGGGCGCGGGGCTTCAGCGAGTGGTGGAAGCAGTTCCCCGACGACGCAGCCGGTTCAGGCGACCGTCCTTGAGGATCCGCTTCGCCGCGTTGTGACCTGAGGCGGCCATCACGCCGCCGCCCGGGTGCGTGCCCGCGCCGCAGAGGTAGAGGCCGTGGACCGGCGTCGCGTAGCCGGCGAGGTAGGGGGAGGGGCGCATGAACGCCATCTGGTCCATCCCCTGCTCGCCCTGGAAGATCGAGCCGCCGGTGAGGCCGAAGATGCGCTCGATGTCCGGCGGGGCGAGGACCTCGCGCTCGAGGATCGCGTCGGGCACGTTCGGCGCGTATTTCGCCAGGTGCTCGACGCAGGCGTCGGCGTATTTCTCCCGCGCCCCCTCCGGCCAGCCCGCCTCGTCGTGGGGGCCGTACTGGGTGAACATCGTCATCACCCAGGTGCCGTCGTCGGTGAGGCTCGAGTCGATCGCCGAGGGCAGCTCCGCCTCGACGTACGGTTCGGCGGCGGGCTTCCCCGCCTGCGCTTCCTGCCAGGCCCGCTCCAGGTAGTCGATCGAGGGGCAGAGGTTGACGCCGGTGTGGCGGAGCGTCTCCTGCATCGCGTCGTCGACGCCGACGTACCTCGGCGGCTCCGAGAGGATCATGTTCACCTTGACCGAGCCGCCGCGGGTGCGGAAGCGGCGCATGTCCTCGACGATCTCCGCGCCGAAGTTCTCGGCCCCGGCCAGGTCGAGGATCGTGTTCTTCGGGTGGGCGCCGGAGGCGACGACGGGGGCGCGCAGCACCTCGCCCGAGGCGAGCGTGACGCCGACCACCCGTTCGCCCTCGATGTCGATCGAGGCGACCTCGGCGTCGGTGCGGATCTCGGCGCCGGACGCGCGGGCGGAGGCGGCGATCGCCTCCGAGATCGCGCCCATCCCGCCGATCACGTGCCCCCAGGAGCCTTTGTTGCCGTTCAGTTCGCCGAGCGCGTGGTGGAGCAGGTTGTAGGCGGTGCCGGGGGTGTTCGGGCCGGCCCAGACGCCGACCACGCCGGTCGAGGCGATCGACCCCTTCAGCGCGTCATGTTCGAAGTACTCGTCGAGCATGTCGGCGACCGACATCGTGAACATGCGGACCAGCTCGTGGACGTCGCGGCGGGAGAGGCCGGCGGCGCGGGCGCCCTCGCGGGCGAGGCCGAGGAGGTCGCCGGGCTTCTTCGACCCGAGCGCCGGCGGTTCGCGCATCAGCATCGGATTGAGGAAGTCGGCGACCCGGAAGAGGCGGTCTTCGAAGGCCTCGAAGTTGTCGGCGTCGTGGGAGTTGATCGGGCGGATCGACTCGGCGGTGGCGCGCGGGTCGTCGTAGAAGACGACCGGGCCGTCCGGGGTGAGCGCGGCGTAGGCCGGGTCGAGCGGCACCGCGCGGTAGCCGAAGTCTTCGAGGCGCAGGTCCTTGACCACCCTCGGCTGGAGCATCGAGACGACGTAGGAGGCGCGCGAGACGCGGCGCCCGGGCCAGAGTTCCTCGGTCACGCAGGCGCCGCCGAGGATCGGCCGGCGCTCCAGCACCAGCACCCGCTGCCCCGCCTTGGCGAGGTAGGCGGCCGTGGTCAGCCCGTTGTGGCCGCCGCCGACGACGATCGCGTCGTAGCTCCGGGACGAGCTTCCGGTCGTGGTTGGCGCCGCATCGCGGCCGGGCAGGGGGGCCTTCGTCTCCGTAGTCGCCATGGCCCGAGGCTACCACAAGCTTGTGAAATTGACTACAAGGTAAACCAACATAGAATGAGGTCATGGACGAACGCCTGCAGCAACTCGCCAAGCAGCACCTGATGCTCCACTTCACCGACATGCACGCCCTGGTCGAGGAAGGGACGACGATCATCGACCGCGGGGAGGGGGTGTACGTCTTCGACGACTCGGGCCGCCGCTACATCGACGGCCTCTCCGGCCTCTACTGCGTCAACGTCGGCCACTCGCACGGCGAGGAGATCGCCGCCGCGGCGGCGGCGCAGATGACGCGGCTCCCGTTCACGACCAACTGGACGGTCGCGCACCCGCCGGCGATCGAGCTGGCGGCGAAGCTGGCGGAGCTCGCCCCGGGCGCCCTCGACCGCGTCTTCTTCACCTCGGGCGGGTCGGAATCGGTCGAGTCGGCGTGGAAGATGGCGGTCCAGTTCCACCAGGCCAACGGCGAACCGGCGCGGCGCAAGGTGATCGCCCGCCAGGACGCCTACCACGGGGTGACGATGGGGGCGCTGGCGATGACCGGGCTGGAGGAATGCCGGACGCCGTTCGAACCCTTCGGCGTGCCCGCCGTCCACGTCGCCAACACGAACGCCTACCGCCACCCCGAGGGGGGCGACCCGGCGCGGCTGCGCGACGCGCTCCTGGCCGAGGTCGAAGAGACGATCGAGCGCGAGGGGGCCGATACGATCGCGATGCTGATCGCCGAGCCGGTGCAGAACGCGGGCGGCTGCCTGGTCCCGCCGGACGGCTACTGGGCCGGCCTGCGCCGGCTATGCGACCGCCACGGCATCCTGCTCGTCAGCGACGAGGTGATCTGCGCCTTCGGCCGGATCGGCACCTGGTTCGGGGCGCAGCGGCTCGGCTACGAGCCGGACATGATCACCTTCGCCAAGGGGCTGACCGGGGCGCACTTCCCGATGGGCGGCCTGCTGATCTCCGAGCGCGTCGCCGCGCCCTTCCTCGAAGGCAAGGAGATGTACCTGCACGGGATCACCTTCGGCGGCCATCCGGTCGGCGCGGCGGTGGCCTCGGCGACGCTCGAGATCTACGAGCGCGAGAACGTGATGGACAACGTGATGGCCAACGAGCCGCACTTGCACGACCTGCTGAACGGGCTGCGCGACATCCCGATCGTCGGCGACGTGCGCGGCATCGGCCACTTCTGGGCGATCGAGCTGGTCCGCGACCAGGAGACCAAGGAGCCCTTCGAAGGCCCGGCCGCCGAATGGCTCTTGAAGGACGTGCTCTCGGCCGAGCTCTGGGGCCGCGGCCTGATCTGCCGCCTCGACGACCGCACCGACCCGATCGTCCAGATCGCCCCGCCGCTGGTCGCCGACCGCGAGACGATCGAGGAGATCGCCCAGATCCTCCGCGAGGGCCTCACCGTCGCCACCGAACGCATGTCCGAGCGCCCCGAGCTGAGCCCCGCCTAACCCCCGGTGTTGATGGGCCGAAAACTGGCCTATAGGGCAAGTTTTCGGCCCATCAACGTGGGGAGGGGCGGAGGGCGACGGCGTCGAGGGCGACGCAGCCGGACGGGGAGGCGAGGGCGGGGTTGACCTCGAGCAGGTCGAGGCCGTGGGCGAGGGCCAGCTCGCCGAGGCGCGAGCCGAAGCGGGCGGCGGCGGCGAGGTCGACGGGCGGGGCGCCGCGGGCGCCGCTGAGCAGTGAGGACGCCCGCAGGCCGCGCAGCGCCCGCTCGACCCGTTCGGGGGAGGCGGGGAGGGGGACCAGCGCGACATCGTCGAGCGCCTCGGCCCAGATGCCGCCGACGCCGACCAGGAGCGCGGGCACGACGCCGTCCCTGCGGATGGCGAAGAGCAGCTCGATCCCCTCGCCCGCCATCCGCTCGACCAGGAGCGTCGCCCCGGCCGCGGCCGGGAGGGCGAGCAGACGCTCCGCCGCGTCGCGAACCTCGTCCTCGGTGCGGAGGTCAAGGGCGAGCGCCCCGGCCTCGGTCTTGTGCAGGAGCGCCGGCGAGGACAACTTGAGCGCGACCGGGAACCCGACCGAGAGCGCCACGTCGACCGCCCCGGCGACGTCGACCGCGACGCTCCCGTCCGGCACCGAGAGCCCGCCCTCGGCCAGCAGCCGCTTCGCCTCCGCCTCGCCGAGCCCGCCGTCGATCGAGTCCGTCGCGCCTCCGCCCGCCGCTCCGTCGATGCCATTCGGCCGGCCTCGGGCGCCGGACGGCGTCCCGCCGCTTTCCGCCGCCGCGGCGATCTCGCGCAACCGCTCCGGGTCGGCGGGCCGCGTGCGCTGCGCGGCGACGCAGGCGATCGCGGCGCCGAGCCCCGCCGCCGTCGCCACGCGGCCCCCCTGCATCAGCTCCGTCGCGGTCGTCGGGTCGAGCAGCTCGGGCAGGGTCGAGGCGAGGATCGTGGCCGCGTCCCCTCGCGCCGCGCCGGCCAGCAGCGCCCGCCGCACCGCTTCCCAACCCTCGGCGACCTCCGGGTCGAGCCCCCGCGGCTGATCGAAGAGCAGGAGCAGCTGGTCCACCGCCGGGTCCGAGGAGACCGCCGCCGCGACCTCTTCGAGCGCCGCGTGATCGCCCCAGAGCATCGAGGTGTAGTCGAGCGGGTTGCCGAGCGTCGCCGCGCTCGGCAGCACCGCGGCGAGCCGTTCGCGCGTCGGCGGCGACAGTTCCGGCAGCGACAGCCCGCGCGCCGCCGCGAGGTCGGCCGCCATCCCCGAGTCCCCGCCCGAGCAGGTGAGGATGGCGAGGCCAGGGGGCGCCGGCGAGGCCGCGCTCGCGGTGCCCGCCGGTGCCG
>DASZUH010000154.1:0-4507 GCA_035547715.1 Solirubrobacterales bacterium | reverse complement strand
TCGCCGGGGCCGCCATCGATCTTGTCGTTGCCGGTGCCGCCGATGATCACGTCTTCGTTGCCGGCGCCGCCGTCGAGCGTGTCGTCGCCCTGGTTGCCCTCGACGATGTCGTGGTCGCCTTCGCCGCCGTCGACTTCGTCGTTGCCCTGTTCGCCCTCGACCAGGTCGGTGCCGGGGCCGCCTTCGATGTGGTCGGAGCCGCGCCCGCCGAAGATCTTGTCGTTGCCGGCGCCCCCGTCGAGGGTGTCGGAGCCGCGTTCGCCTTCGATCACGTCGTCGCCGCCTTCGCCGAATATTTCGTCGACGCCGCGTTCGCCGTAGATCGTGTCGTTGCCTTCGCCGCCGCAGATCAGGTCGTTGCCGCCCTCGCCATGGATCGTGTTGTCGCCGTCCCCGGCGACGATCACGTCGGGCGCCTTGGTGCCGGTGATCGTCGCCGCGTTCGAGACGATCGTCGCCGGTTTGCCCTGGCAGGTCGGGTCGCCGGCGCCCGCGCCGGGCACGGCGAAGGCGAGCAGGGCGGCGACCGCGGCCAGCGGTGCCGCCAAGGCGGCCCCGCCACGAACAGGGACATTGAGGTGGCGATGTGAACGCATGATTGGCATGTCGGCAGCGGTACCCGGCCTACCTAAAAACAATGACCTTCCCCGGACGGATGGCGGAGGTGACCGTCGGCCGCTCGTATGAGGCTAGGATCGCTTCAGAGAGCGTTTTTCGACGATGGAGGAGGACAGGTGAAGATTCGCGCCGCCGTGCTCGAGGAGTTCGGGCAGCCGCTGGCAGTGCAGGAGGTCGAGCTGGCCGAGCCGCGCGCCGGCGAGGTCCTCGTCCGCCTCGAGGCCTGCGGGGTCTGCCATACCGACATGTACACCGCCTCGGGCGCCGACCCGTCCGGCTACGCCCCGGCCGTGCTCGGCCACGAGGGCGCCGGCGTGGTCGAGAAGGTCGGCGACAACGTGACCTCGGTGAAGCCCGGTGACCACGTCGTCACGCTCTTCTCGCCGCAGTGCCGCGAGTGCGTCCACTGCGTCGACCCGCGCACCAACCTCTGCATGGCGATCCGCGCGGAGCAGAACCTCGGCCACCTGCCGGACGGCACCGTGCGGCTCTCCCGCGACGGCGAGGACATCCGCCACTTCATGGGCTGCTCGACCTTCGCCGAGTACACGGTGATGCCGGAGATCGCGCTCGCCAAGGTCGATCCGGAGGCGCCGTTCGAGCACGTCGCGCTGTTTGCCTGCGGCCTCTCGACCGGGCTCGGCGCGGCGATGAACACGGCCAAGGTCGCGCCGGGCACGACCTGCGTCGTCTTCGGCGCCGGGATGGTCGGGCTGGGCGCCGTCGCCGGCTGCCGCCTGCAGGGCGCCGAACGGATCATCTGCGTCGACATGTCGGAGGACCGGCTCGAGCTCGCCAAGGGCCAGGGCGCGACCGACACGATGATCGGCGGGCCCGACGCGGTCGCCGAGATCCTGGCGATGACCGACGGCGAATATGGGGCCGACTACACCTTCGAGGCGACCGGCCTGGTCGCGGTGATGCGGCAGGCGCTGGAAGCGACGCGGATGGCCTGGGGCCTCTGCACGGTCGCCGGCGTGGCGGGCAAAGGCGAGACGCTCGACGTCGTGCCGCGCCTGCTGATCACCGGCCGGCGCCTCGCCGGGTCCTCCTTCGGCGGCGTCAAGGGCCGCGATCAGGTGCCGGTGCTGGTCAAGAAGGCGATGGCGGGCAAGATCGACGTCGAGCCGTTCATCTCACACAAGATCACCCTCGACGAAGTCAACCGGGGCTTCGAGCTGATGGAGGCCCAGGACGGCATCCGCAGCGTGATCCAGTTCAACTAGACCGCCTTGGAGATCACCACCGTCAGAGGCCGCCGGGAGATCGGGGAATTCATCGATCTGCCGTTCCGGCTGCACGCGGGCACGCCCTGGGTGACGCCGCTGAAACTCGAGCGCCGCGTCTTCCTCTCGCGGAAGCTGAACGCCTACTTCAAGCACGGCGAGGCCGAGTACTTCCTGGCCCGCCGCGACGGCCGCGTCGTCGGCCGGATCACGGCGCAGATCGACTACGCCTACAACCAATTCCACGGCACGCGGACGGGGATGTTCGGCTTCATCGAGTTCGAGGACGACCCGGAGATCCTGCGGGCGCTGCTGGCCGCGGCGGAAGCGTGGCTGGCGGCGCGCGGCTGCGACCAGATGCTGGGGCCGATGGACTTCTCGCTGAACGAGGAGGGCGGGGTGCTGATCGAGGGGTTCGAGCTCGAACCGCTGGTGCGCCAGAGCTGGCATCCGCCCTATTACCAGCAGCGGATCGAGGCGGAGGGACTGACCAAGGCGATGGACCTGCTGTCCTGGAGGCTCTCGGTCGAGGACCGGTCCCAGATGAAGCCGGTGATCGAGAAGCTGGCGAAGCGGTGCCGCGAGAAGTACGGGGTGACGGTGCGGAAAATGACCCGACGCAGCCTCCGCAAGGACCTCGACAAGTTCGCCGAGGTCTACAACGAGGCCTGGTCGGAGAACTGGGGCTTCGTCCCGTACTCGAAGGAGGACCTCGACGCCTACGCCTTCGACCTGCAGCTCGTCTTCTCGCCGGAATGGTTCATGGTCGCCGAACTCGAGGGCGAGACGGTCGCGATGGCGATCACGGTGATGGACGGCAACCAGATGCAGAAACGGATGCGGGGGAAGGTCCTGCCGACCGGCTGGTGGAGCTACCTGCGGCGCAACAGCTACGTCGACCAGCTGCGGGTCGGGTTCCTCGGCGTGAAGCCCGCCTGGCGCCACACCGGAGTCGCCGCGCTGCTCTACCTCGAACACTTCGAAGCGGCCACCCGCTCCAACTTGAAACACGGCGAGGCGGGCTTCATCCTGGAGACGAACCGCGACATGAACGCGGGCCTGGAAGCGATGAACGGCCGCGTGGTGAAGAGGTACCGGGTCTACGAACGGAGTCTCTGAGGTACGACGGTGGAGTGGCGACCTGAGGATCGGTTGCCCGGGAAGCCAGATCTGTCCCTAATTCCCTGGATGGATCGCTACCTAAAATCAGGACTTCCGGTTCAGGAGCTCAAGAGAGCGGCGACTTGGGGCGATGCTCACCAGTGAGCATGCTCAACCGACGTATGAAAATGGGGCGCAAAGCGCCCGGCGAGGCCGGCTACAAACACCCCCTCGTGTTCCCCCGCCGGCTGCGCGCGGCCTGCTTCTCGGCGATCGGGGTGACCACCGCGGTGGCGCTGATCATCGTCAGCCTCTTCGCCAACGTCGGGCTCAGCTTCCTGCCGGTGCCCGGCCTCGGGCTCCCCGGCGAACCGAACGCGTCGGCGGTCGGCTCGGGCCACGCGCTGGCCGCCGCGGCGCCCGCCGGCGAATCGGCGGGCGGCCTCGTCAGCGCGAGCGGCGTCGCCTTCGCGCCCGCGGAAAGCGGCGGCGCCACCGTGCCGGCCGAAGTCGTGGCGGCCGTCCCGACGGGCGGCGGCGAAGCGGCCCCCGCCGGCGGCGGCGCGGCCCCGGCGCGCGGCGGCGTGGCGAGCGGCATCGGCGGCTCGCAGAGCGTCGGCACGGACTCCAAGGCGACCGGTGAGAACGGCGGTTCGAACGGCGGCAACGGCAACTCGAACCGCGGCGGCAGGTCGCCCGGCAAGGGCACCGCGACGCCCGGCGCGCCCGCCACCGCGGTCCCGACCGAAACGCCCGCGCCGACCGAAGAAGCGACCGCCGTCCTCGCCGCCACCGGCGCCTCGGGCAGCGAAGGCGGCGAACCTGGCACCGGCGAATCGTCGGGCTCCTCCGTCGGCCGTCCCGGCAAATCGACCTCGACCACCAAACCGGGCGGCGAAGGCGAACCCGCCGAAGAAGAAACGGACGAAGGCGAAGAAGTCGAAGTCGAAGCGCCCGAACCGGAAGGCGAAGTCGAAGTCGAAGGCGAAACGGAAGTCGCCCCCGAACCCGAACCGGCGCCCGAACCCGAACCGGAACCCGCCCCGGTGACGAGCGAAACCCCGGCCCCGGTCGAAGAAGTCGTCGTCGAACTCCCCGAAGCGCCCCCGGCCGCCCCGGCCGAATAGCCAGCGGTCGGCCGACCAGAGGCCCGGTCCCGCGGCTCGGGTGAGGGGCGCGAACGCTCCCGGTCAGCCCCGGAGCGGAGGGGCCGCCTCCGCCTGGCGAGCCCGCACTTCGTTCCGCTGACGGGAACTCTCTGCGAACCCACCCGACGGAGCGCCTTGGCGGCGCAGGTCGCGTGACGAAGACCCATGGATCGTCACGGTCCTGTCCCGCTTCCCACATCACCCCCACGACGACTGGTCACTTGTCCACCCCGTAGGGGGGACAAGTGACCAGTCGTGCACTTGTCCCCCTCATGGCGGGGACAAGTGCACGGACGCTCCCCGGCCTGATGTGGACCCGTGACGTTCCCGGCAGAACCGTGACCGAAGTCCGGAGTTCCTCCCGTCCTGTGCCCGCTTCCCCACGGAACCCTCACGTCCCGGGCGTCTCGTGGC
>DASZUH010000153.1:0-4664 GCA_035547715.1 Solirubrobacterales bacterium | reverse complement strand
TTCGTGCACTTATGCCCCCTATAGCCGGTACAAGTGCACGGACGTCGTGGGCGTGATGTGGAAGTGGGGAGGGACCGTGACGTCCCATGGGTCTTCGTCACGGACCACCCGCCTTCATCACGGATCATGCGCTCCTTCCCGGCGACACGCGCACGTCCGCCCCGGCGCACGTCACGAACCCTCGCACCTCTCCCCACGGACCCGGCCGTCCCGGCCACGGCCACAACCTGCCCGGGCCGTGGCCGGGACGGCCGGGCGCACCTCGGACGGCCGCCGCCCGCCGCCTCCGGGCGCCGGCTTGCGCCGCCCCGAACCCTCCCCGCGCGCCGCCCAGCCTCCAGAGGGCCTCATCCCACGCCTGTAGCCTGCGCCGCATGCAGCGGGCGGCAAACCGCGTCCCGGTCTGGGCCGGGGGCCTGATCGTCGCCTTGCTGGGCTGGCGGGTGGGGATGAACCCGCCCGGGGTCGGCCTCGACGCGAGCTGGAACGCCGGTCTTGCGATGGGCGCCCACGACGGGCTCCACTGGGGCACGCAGCTGGTCTGGACCTACGGCCCGCTCGGCTTCCTGCAGACGCAGTTGGTCTGGTTCACCGACCAGACGGTGCTGACGTTCCTCTACCAAGGGCTGCTTCACGTCGTCTTCTGCGTCGCCCTGGTCTGGGCGCTCCGGCGGCGGCTGCCGCTGCTGCTCGCCTGCCTCGGCGCCTTCGTCGCGGTGACGGTGCTGCCGCTGCTCGAGCTCAGCCTGCTGAGCGCCGTGATCGCCTCCTTCTGGCTGCTCGAAGAGCCGCGGTCGGATCGATTCCTGGACGCGTTCGTCGTCCTCGCCGCCACCTTCGCCGCGCCCGCCGCGCTGGTCAAGCTCTCGACCGGCCCGCTGGTCCCGGTCGTCCTGCTGATCGCCCTGGTCGGTGCCCGCGTCGGCGCCCGGCGCATCGCCCTCTACGTCGTCCTCCTCGCGGCCGAGCTCCTCGGCCTCTGGCTGCTCGCCGGCCAGAGCCTCGGCGACCTCCCCGCCTTCGTCGAACGCTCGGTCCAGATCTCCGCCGGCTACAGCGCGGCGATGCTGCGCTCGACCGAAGTCGCCGCCTGGAAGGTGACCGCGGCGACGCTCGGCGCGATCGCCGTCTCGATCGCCCTCGTCGTCGTCGCCTGGCTCGGCCCCTACCGCGACCGCCGCGGCCGCCGGGCGGGGACGCTGCTCGTCGCGCTCGCCGCCTTCGCGATCTACAAGGAGGGCGTCGTCCGCGTCGACGCCGGCCACCTCACCGTCTACTTCGCCAACGCCTGCGTCCTCTGGGCCGCGGTCGGCTTCGGCCCCGGGCGCCGGTGGTACGTCCCGGCGGTCGCGCTCCTCGTCTTCGCCGCGAGCCTGCCGCTCCGCCCGGCGGGTACCGAGCACAACCTGAATCCCGTCGACAACCTCCACTACGCCTTCGACCAGGCCCGCAACCTGGCGAGCCCCGGCCGCCGCGCCGCGGTGATGGAAGACGGGCGGCGCGGCGCCGAGGCAACCTACGCGCTCGAACCGGGGGCGCTCGCCGCGCTGCACGGACACACGGTCGCGGTCGAACCCTGGGAGGCGGGCGCCGCCTGGGCCTATCGCCTCGACTGGCGCCCGCAGCCGGTCTTCCAGAACTACAGCGCCTACACGCCCGCGCTCGACCGGATGAACGCGGCGATGATCGAAAGCCCCGCCGGGCCCGAACGCCTGCTGCGGGAGAACGCCGCCGTCGTCGATGCCGAGTTCCCGACGCCCGACCTCGACAACCGCTTCGCGGGCTGGGACCCGCCCGAACAGGCGCGCGCCGTCCTCTGCAACTTCGCCCCGCTCTACACCAGCGAACGCTGGCAGGTGCTCGGCCGGGTCGCCGACCGCTGCGGCCCGGAACGCCCGCTCGGGCAGTTCGAGGCGGCGGCCGGGCAGTCGGTCCCGGTGCCGACCCCCGAACCCGGCACCGTCGTCTTCGCCCGCATCGACGGGGCCGGGGTGTCCGGGCTCGAGCGGGTCCAGAACCTCCTCCTCCACGCGCGCTCGCGCCACGCCGTCGTCAACGGCGAGACCCGCTACCGCCTGGTCCCCGAAACGGCGGGCGACGGCCTGCTCATGCGCGCCGCGCCCGGGGTCGTCGAACCGGGCCCCTTCGACCCGGTCCCCGAAGCGCGCACGATCACCGTCGAAGGCGGCTCCGACCGCATCACCTATGACTTCTACGCGTTGCGGGTCCGATGAGCGCGGAACGAGACCACCTGGTCGCGATCGTCGTCGTCCTCGTGCTGGCGACGCTCGCCGGCGTGGTCGCGATCGCCTCGATCTGGGCAAACCGGCAGCTGCTCTCGACCGGCAGCTGGGTCTCGGTCAGTGGCCGGCTCCTGGAAAGCAGGCCGGTCCGCCACCGGGTCGCCGAGTTCCTCGGCGAAGAACTGACGGCGGGGGCCGAAAGGCAGCTCGACGCGGCGGGCGAGGAAGGCACCGCCGAACTGGTGGTGCCGCGCCTGCGCGCGCGGCAGACCGAACTCGCCGAACGGGTGATGAGGACGAAGCAGTTCGAACGGCTTTGGCTGAACGCCAACCGGGTCGGCCACCGGGCCCTGCTGCGCGTCCTCGACGAAGAAGCCGGGGCGGGCGAAGCGGTGGTGGTGAACCTGACCCCGGCGCTGCGCCGGCTCGCCGGCCTGCTCGAAGAAGAAGGGCCGGCGGAAGAGCTCGGGGTGTCGAGCCTCGCCGACCTGGTCGAACCGGGGGCGGCGCGGATCAAGGTGCTCGAAGCCGAGGAACTGCACGACGCCCAGGACGTCGCCCGGGTGATCCGTCACCTGACCGCGCCGGCGGTGATCGTCGCCCTCGCCCTCTACGCGGTCGCCCTCTTCCTCGGTCGTCGCCGGCTCTCGCGCACCTTCCTCGGCATCGGCGTCGCCTTCGCCGCGACCGGCGCCCTGGCCCTGCTGCTGCGCTCCTTCGCCGGGAACAAGATCGTCAACAGCCTGATCTCGGGCGGCGCCGACCGCGAAGCTGCCGATGCGGCCTGGCGGATCGCGACCTCGAAGGTCGCCGACCTGGCGGGCGTCGCGATCGGCCTCGGCGCGGTCGTCGTCCTCCTCGTCGGCGCCGTCGCCGTGCTGCGGGTGATGATGCGGACCACGGTGGCCGGGGAATGAGCGTCGGCGGGATCGAGGCCGGGGGGACGCGCTGGAACTGCGCCGTCGGCGGCGAGGGGTTGGAGCCCGCGCGGGTCGCAACGTTCCCGACGACGACGCCCGCGGAGACGATCGGCCGGGCGATCGAGTTCTTCGCCGCGGTCCCCGACCTCGAGGCGCTCGGCGTCGGCCTCTTCGGCCCGGTCGAGGTGAGCCCGGCCTCGCCGCGCCGGGGGACGATCACGACGACGCCGAAGCCGGGCTGGCGCGACGTCGACGTCGTCGGCCCGCTGGCCGCGGCGCTCGGGGTGCCGATCGCCCTCGACACCGACGTCAACGCGGCGGCGATCGGCGAGTGGCGCCACGGCGCCGCGCGGGGTCTCGACACCTTCGTCTACGTCACCGTCGGCACCGGGATCGGCGGCGGCGCCTTCGCCAACGGCCGCCCGCTCCACGGCCTGCTGCATCCCGAGATCGGCCACATGCTGATCCCCCACGACCGCGCCCGCGACCCCTTCGACGGCTGCTGTCCCTTCCACGGCGACTGCCTCGAGGGGCTCGCCTCGGGGACGGCGCTGCGCGAGCGCTGGGGGCGCCCGGCGGAGGAGCTCGACGACCCCGCGGCCTGGGAGCTCGAGGCCGAGTACCTCGCCCACGGCCTGGCGAACCTCGTCCTGACGCTGTCCGCCGAACGGATCGTCCTCGGCGGCGGCGTCGGCCGCGCCCCCGGCCTGCTGCCCCGCATCCGCGCCCGCATGCAGGAGGCCCTGGCCGGCTACATCGACGTCCCCGCGATCACCGAGAGCGTCGACACCTACCTCGTCGCTCCGGCCCTCGGCGAGCGCTCCGGCGTCATCGGCGCCCTCGACCTCGCCCGCACCGCCACATCATGTTGATGGGCCGAAAACCGGACCATATGACGGGTTTTCGGCCCATCAACATCTAGCTGGTTGATTCCAGGGACGGCGGGTCCGTGGGGAGAGGTGCGAGGGTTCGTGACGTGCGCCGGGGTGGAGGTGCGCGTCACGTGGGGAAGTGGCGCATGCCCGGTCACGAAGGCGCATGGTCCGTGACGAAGGCGCAGGGAACGTCACGGTCCGTCCCGTCTCCCCCGGGCGTCCGGGACCTCCGTTCGCTGCTTCTACCGCATGGCGGTACAAACAGCGAACGGAGGGATCGGGGCCCGGATCCAGGTGACCGAAGCCATGAGGACCCGTGACGAACCGGGCGGAAGGGTGACGGGAGCCCGGAGTTCCTCCCGTCCCTGCGACCTTCCCCGGGAACCACGCCCGTCGCCGGCCGGCGGCCCGCCCTCCGGTCGTCGCAGGTTTCCGTGACGGAGACCCAGGGGACGTCACGGTCTCGTCCCACTTCCACATCACGCTTACGACGTCCGTGCACTTGTACCGGCTATAGGGGGCACAACTGCACGAACGTCCCCTGGCCTGATGTGGACCTGTGACGTTCCTCGCGGAACCGTGACGGGAGCGTGGAGTTCCTCCCGTCCCTGTGCCCGCTTCCCCAC
>DASZUH010000152.1:0-3708 GCA_035547715.1 Solirubrobacterales bacterium | reverse complement strand
CCCGGCGTCGCCGCGGCGAGGTAGTTGAAGATGCGGCTGCGGAAGAGCATGTCGCGCATCGCCCGCACCTTCAGCTGCAGCAGGACGTACTCGCGCATCGACTCGTCGGGGTCGATCGAGATCGCCCAGAGGTTCTCCTCCAGTTCGACCTCGTGGAAGCCGACGGTGGTGTGCTCGAACATCCGCGAGGCGTTCTCCTGGGCGGAGACCTCGCAGACGATCGTCCGCCTGCCTTCGGCCGCGGCCCGCATGCCGAGCGCCACCGAGACCGTCGTCTTGCCGACCCCGCCCTTGCCGGTGACGATCACCAACCGCTTGTCGAGAAGCTCGGGTATCGGGCAATTCCTAGCAATTTCAGATAACGGCAGGAAAAACGTGGTCCTATCCGAATTACCGCGCAATGGGATTTCTAAGCCGCAAGAAGAAGCAGCAGCCCGTCGTCGAGGAGACCCACCCGCTCGAGGAAGAGCTGAAGGGGATGGAAGAGGCGGTGCCGGAGCGGGTGGACGACCGTTTCCCGGGGTACCCGGACGAATTTGACGAGAGCGCCCCGACCGCGGGTCCTGTCGTCGACGAATACTCCTCCTCGCAGGCTGCGGGGGAGGAGCATCCATCTGCGCCACCCGCGGAAGATGAGCCGCAGGTTGACGCGCCGCTGAACCAGGCGCCGCCGGTGGAGCCGCCCGCGCCCGCGCCGCCCGCGCCGCAGCCGGTCAACGCTGCCGCCGTCAACGACGACGACGAGTCGGGGGACGGGCGGATGCGGGCGATCGACCTGATCGCGCCGACCCGGCTCGACTTCCTCAGGCCCGAGCCGGTCGAGCCGGAGGTCCCGGTCGACACGGCCGACGTGATCGCCTTCGCCAACCAGAAGGGCGGCGTCGCCAAGACGACGACCACGCTGAACCTCGCCGTCGCCTTCGCCGAGTCCGGCTACCGCGTCCTCTGCGTCGACCTCGACCCGCAGGGCAACCTGACGATGTCCCAGGGGATCGACCCGGACAAGGTCGAGCACAGCCTCTACGACGTGCTCGTCAACGACATGCCGCTGTCGGAGATCATCGTCCGCCGCGAGATCGACATCGCCGTCGCCTCGATCGACCTGGCCGGCGCCGAGATCGCGATGAGCACCAAGATCGGCCGCGAGCGCTCGCTGGAGAAGGCGCTGAAGGAGGTCGCCGCCGACTATGACTTCGTCTGCATCGACACGCCGCCGAGCCTCGGGCTGCTGACGATCAACGCGCTGACCGCGGCGAACAAGGTGATCGTCCCCGTGCAGTGCGAGTATCTGTCGATGCGCGGGCTGGTCCAGCTGCAGAACACGCTGAGGATGATCCAGGAGAATCTCAACCCCGACGTCCACATCGAGGGCATCCTGCCGACGATGCTGGACACGCGGACGATCCACGCCAAGGAGGCGGTGGAGATCCTCGAGGAGAACTTCGGCGACCTCGTTTTCCAGTCCCGGATCCGCAAGGCGATCAAATTCGCGGAGGCGCCCGTGAAGGGGGCCAGCGTGCTCAAGTACGATTCGGAGAGCAGCGCGGCAGGCTACTACCGGGATCTGGCCAAGGAGGTTCTGTCCCATGGCTCGGCGTAACAAACGAGCATCGATGCGGGAAGGTCCGCTCTCGGACCTGTTCCGGTCGACCGGGGCGGATGTCCCCGAGGATCCGCCCGAGGTGCCCCGTTACGGGCGCGAAGACCCGGCCGAGGCGCGCAAGGCCGAAGCCGAGGCCGCGCCGGTCGAACCGTCGGCGCCCGCCCCGTCGGGCCCGGTCCCGAGCAACGCCGGCACCTTCTTCGACCAGGAGATGGACGAACCGGGGCACGCCCCCGAGCCCGCCCCGAGCCCGCCCTCGCCCGCCCGCGAGGAGCCCTACGTGCGCCGTGAGGAGCCGCCGGCGAGCGAGCCGCAGGTCGACCCGGGCCGCGCCGAGCCGGTCGCCCGCGAGCCCGAGCCGCCGCCGCCCGCCCGCGAGTCGGTGCCGCGCCGCGAAGACCCGCCGCAGTCCTCCGAGCCCGCGCCGGAGCGGCTGAAACGGGTGTTCGCCGAGGAGCCGCGCCCGCGCAACCCGCGCGAAGCGCGCGAAGACTTCATCCAGACCCCGCGCTACGGGCGCGAGGAGCCCGCCTACGAGGCGCCCGGGTCGGGGGAACCGCACCAGCCGGTGATCAAGGTGGTCGGCGTCGGCGGGGCCGGCGTCAACGCCGTCAACCGGATGGTCGATGCCCGCATCCCGGGGGTCGAGTTCATGGCGGTCAACACCGACCTGCAGTCGCTGCAGCTCTGCGTCGCCGACGTCACCGTGCACATCGGCGACCAGCAGACGCGCGGGCTCGGCGCCGGCGCCGACGCCGCCGTCGGCCACCGCTCGGCCTTCGAGGAGCAGGACAAAATCAAGCGCCTGCTGAAGGGCTCCGACATGGTCTTCGTCGCCGCCGGCGCGGGCGGCGGCACCGGCACCGGCGCCGCCCCGGTGGTCGCCCGGCTGGCCCGCGAGGTCGGCGCGCTGACCGTCGGCATCGTCACCAAGCCGTTCACCTTCGAGGGCAACAAGCGCGGCTCGCAGGCCGCCAAGGGGATCGAGGAACTGGCGGCCGAGGTCGACACGCTGATCGTCGTCCCCAACGACCGCCTGCTCGAGGTGCTCGACCAGCAGACCTCGATGGTGGAGGCCTTCCAGGTCGCCGACGACGTGCTGCGCCAGGGCGTTCAGGGCATCTCCGACCTGGTGACGCTGCCCGCGGTGATCAACCTCGACTTCGCCGACGTGCGGACGATCATGTCCGACGCGGGGCGGGCGCTGCTCGGGATCGGCATGGCGCACGGCGAAGGCCGCGCGATCCTCGCCGCCGAAAAAGCGATCTCCTCGCCGCTGCTCGAGACCTCGATGGACGGCGCCCGCGCGATCCTGCTCTCGATCACCGGTGGCGCCGACCTCTCGCTGGTCGAGGTCTCCGAGGCGGCCAAGGTCGTCGGCGAGGCCGCCCACCCGGACGCCAACATCATCTTCGGCGCCAACGTCGACGAGGAGCTCTCCGACCAGAGCTGGGTCACCGTCGTCGCCACCCGCTTCGACGGCCGCGGCGCGCCCCGCCGCGCGCCCGCCGCCGAGCCGACGATCCGCCGCACCAAAGACATGGGCCGCGGCCGTCCGCCGGAGACCGGGCGGGGGAACGGCGGCGACACGCTGGGGATCGACGTCCCCGAGTTCCTGCCGGGCTGAGCCCACCCCGGGACCTATAGCTCCGATGATTCTCCGACTTCCTGCAGAGCGGGAAGTCGGAGACAGGGGGCGGTCATAGGTGCCCGGCGTGGTCGCGGCGGGGCATCCCGCGAGCGCCGCGGCGGGAGTGGCGGCGCTGCGGGCGGGCGGCAACGCGGTCGACGCGGCGGTGGCGGCGGTCTTCGCCTCCTTCGCGGTCGAGTCGCCGCTGACCGGGCTCGGCGCGGGCGGCTACATGACCGTGCACGCGCACGGGGAGACGACGGTGCTCGACTTCTTCGTCGCCGCGCCGGGGCTCGACGGCACGCCGCGGGGCGCCGAGCTGGCGCCGGTCTCGGTCGTCTTCGACGCGACCACGGCGCAGACGTTCTACGTCGGCCCGGTGTCGTGCGGAGTGCCGGGGACGCCCGCCGGGCTGGTCGAGGCGCTGCGTCGGTTCGGCTCGATGCCGCTGGAGGAGCTGGTGAAGCCGGCGATC
>DASZUH010000151.1:0-3552 GCA_035547715.1 Solirubrobacterales bacterium | reverse complement strand
GCCGCCACCGAGAAGGCCGGGTCCGTGGGGAGAGGTGCGAGGGTTCGTGACGTGCGCCGGGCGGACGTGCGCGTGTCGCCGGGAAGGGGCGCATGATCTGCCACGAAGGCGCGGGTCCCGTGACGAAGACGCATGAGACGTCACGCTTCCTCCCGACTTCCCGACCCCCGGCCGTCAACCTGTCGCCTTTAGTAGCCCACCGGGCGACTAAAGGCGACTGGTTGACGGCCGGGGCCCGGGAAGTCGGGAGGAGGCGTGACGTTCCATGGGTCTTCGTCATGGGACCTGCGCCTTCGTGGCGGATCATGCGCTCCTTCCCCACGACACGCGCACGTCCGCCCGGCACACGTCACGAACCCTCGCACCTCTCCCCATGGACCCGGCCGTCCCGGCCACGGCCACAACCTGCCAGGGCCGCCACCGAGAAGGCCGGGCGCAACTCGGACGGCCGCCGGCCCCTGGGCCGCCAGCCCGGGCGACAGCTTGAAACGGCCCCGGCCGGGGCACGCCCACCCCCGGCGCGCTTTGCCGCGGTCCCGCGCTACGAAGCCTCGCCGCTCTGGCGCAGCAGCACCGAGGTCGTCTGTTCGAGCACCCGGCGCCAGGCGGACTGCTCTTCGGGCTCTGCTTCCTCGGCTTTCTCGACCACGCGGCGGAGGCGGCGCTCGGAGATCTCGAGGCCGTGCCGGGCGGTGATCTCGGCGTAGTGCTCGTAGTCCTGGGCGAGGGTCGCGGTGACCGATTCGAAGCCGTGGCGGGCGATCTCGAGGCGATGGCCGTAGTCCATGATCGGCGTGCCGAACATCAGCTCGTCGGTCTCCTCGGGCTCGAGCAGGAGGATGTCGACGCCCGGGTAGCGCTCCTGCCACTGTTCGACCGCCTGGTGGAGGCGGGCGTGGGCGATCAGGCGGAAGGTCTGGTTGCCGATCGCCGGCAGGCCCATGTCGGAGACGCGCCGCACGCGGGTCCCGAACATCGTCGGGATCGTCTTCTCGAAGTCGTTGATGTAGGGGACCAGCGGGTTGACGACGACGATGAATTTCGCCCCCGCCTCGACCGCGATGTCGACGTTGGTGGTCGAGCGGATCCCGCCGTCGACCAGTTGCCGCCCCTTCAGCTCGACCGGCTTGTAGACGATCGGCAGCGCGGTCGAGCACTGGACCGCCTTCGAGATCGGCACGTCGCGCCAGCCCTCCTCGCCGAACACAATCCGCTCGGTGGTGTCGAGGTCGGTCGCGGTCAGGTAGAGCTCGGGTTCGATCACCCGGAAGTCGTTGGAGCGGCCACCGTCGGTGAGCACCCCGGCGACGTACTCGGCGATCCCGTCGCCGTTGTAGAGGCCGCTGGGCAGGTTCTCGGCGAGCGCGATGCCAAGGTCGATCGCCGAGAGGTCCTTGATCCGCAGCAGTGCCCGCACCGCCTCGGCGCTCCGCAGCGGCAGCTTCAGGAGGCTCTTGGCGAAGCCCATGTAGTTGGGGCTGAGCATCTTCCCCAGCCCGAGGTCCTCGAGGTCCGACTCGACCCGCGTGTTGATCACCTGCATCATCTCGTCGGGGGTGATGCCGTTGGCGAGCATCGCGGCGACGAACGACCCGGCACTGGTGCCGACGTAGACGTCGAAGTTGTTGACCGTGCTGTTGACGGCGAGCAGGTCGAGGGCGCGCAGGGCGCCGATCTCGTAGACCCCGCCGGTGAAGCCGCCGCCGCCGAGGACCAGTGCCGTCTTCGAAGGCTTTTTCCGCCGCCGCGATTTGCGGCGCGGTTTCGACTCGATGTCGACTACCTGGCCCATTTGTATACCGAAGTATCCCGGATCGTGGCGGATGCGCCGGAGAATCGGCCCGATCACGCCGCTACCTTGCGTCCCGCCGGTGGTTCTAGGGACGATGAAGAAGCTCCTCCTCCCCGCGCTCGCGGCCTGCGCGGTGTTGCTCCTCGCGCTCGCCGGGACCGCCGCGGCGGCCAGTCCCTGCGCCCAGATGAAGGCCTGGCTGAAGACGGGCGGCGGCCCCTCCAGCGGCCTCCTCGTCGTCGATGCCGAAACCGAAGAAGTCGTCTGCGCGAGCGGCGCGACCAGGCAGCTTCCGCTGGCCTCGAACACGAAGCTCTTCACCACCTCGGCGGCGCTCGCCAAACTGGGCCCGGAAACGACGATCGCGACCAAGCTGATGACCGACGGCACGATCGACGAAGACGGCGTCCTCCACGGCAGCCTCTACCTGCAGGGCGCCGGCGACCCGGCGCTCGGCACCCCGGCCTTCTACGACAGCTACCTGGCCGGCCTCGGGACCAACATCTTCGCGCTGGTGCCGCAGCTGAAGCGGGCCGGGATCACCTCGGTGACCGGCCGCCTCTACGGCGACGAAACGGTCTTCGACCGCAAACGCGGCGTCGCCGACTCGGGCTACGCGACCAGCGAGTACATCGGCCCGCTGTCCGGCCTCGACTTCAATTCGGGCTTCACCGGCAACACCAGCTCGAGCCACTTCTCCTCCGACCCGGCGAGGCTGGCGACGCAGACGCTCGACAACAGCATGCGCCACTCGGGGATCAAGATCAGCCCGACGGTCGCGCTGGGGAAGACGCCGGGCGACGCCAAATCGATCGCGGTGATCCACTCGCCGCCGATCTCGGCGATCGTCAACACGACCGACGTCTACTCCGACAACTTCTTCGCCGAGATGCTGGAGAAGCTGCTCGGGGCGCGCTTCGGCGGCGCCGGGACGACCGCCGCCGGGACGCGGGTGGTCGAGGCCTACGCCCGCAGCCTCGGCTCCCACATCAGCCAGGTCGACGGCTCCGGCCTCACCCGCACCAACCGCGCCTCGCCCGAAGACGTCGTCCACCTCCTCCTCGGCATCGACAAGGCGGAAATCGGCGAAGAATTCATCCAGGACCTGGCCCTCTCCGGCAAGGAAGGCACGACCGCCGGGCGGATGAAGGGCACCGCCGCCTACGGCCGCTGCCGACTCAAGACCGGGACGCTGACCGGCGTCTCCAACCTCTCCGGCTACTGCTTCAACACCGACGGCAAGGTGATGGTCTTCTCGACCCTGATGGGCAGCGTCGGCAGCACCGAAACGGCGCACTACTACCAGGACCTGATCGCGGGAGCGGTGGCGAGCTACTGAGGGCTCGTGGCGGGGGAAGCCGGCGGCTGGCGGCGGGCAAGCTGGCGCCCGGGGGCGGGGGAAGCCGGCGCCCGGGCAAGCTGGCGCCCGGGGCGCCCGGCCTTCTCGGTTGCGGCCCTGGCAGGTTGTGGCCGCCACCGAGAAGGCCGGGTGTGTGGGGAGTGAGGAGAGTTCGTGACGGGCACCGGGGCGAGGCGCGTGTTCCTCCACGAAGTGCGCGCCTCCCGTCACGAAGACTCCGGGAAGGTCACGGATCCTGATCCGCCCAGATCACGATGTCGAGTTTGACCCTGCCATGGCAGGGTCAAAACACGCATCGCGTCCCCGCCCGATGTGAAACCGTGACGGAAGCTCGGAGATCGTCACGAACCCTGCGCGTTCCCCACGGAACCCTCACGTCCCGGGCGTGGGGGGGGGGGGG
>DASZUH010000150.1:0-1942 GCA_035547715.1 Solirubrobacterales bacterium | reverse complement strand
GGCTCAGGTTCGACGCCGGCGGGAGCGCGAAGGTCTGGGCGAGGATCGCGGTGTCATTGCCGCCGTATCCGGTGGCCGCGACGTCGGGGCCGAGGGCGGCGGGAAGCGGAGATTCGAATTCGAACTCGCCTTCGGCTTCGGCCCTGGTCAGCGACGTCCATTCGGTGCTTTCGTAGAAGCTCTTCTTGGTCCAAGCGGTGAGGCCGCTTTCGAAACCCCCTTCGACCGGACCGGCGGCCCCGGCGCCGCCCGGCGCGATCAGCAGCGCGACGATTGCAAGTGGCAGGACGCGTGAGAAATTTCGAAACAGTCGGCGTTTCACGCGCGCCGGAGGCTAGCTGCGCGCCGCCGCCACGTCCAGCCAGCGGTCGCAGAGGTCACGGCCGAGCTGGTTGAAGGCGCCGATCTTCGCCTCGGTCTCGAGCGCGAGCGCGGTGGGGTCGATGCCGATCCGCACGGCGTCGGGATCCGTCTCGTGGTCCTCGATCCAGTGGAGGGCGTCGGCGGCGCCGACCTCGGGGTGGAACTGGATCGCCCAGGCGAGCTCGCCGATCCGGGCTGCCTGCAGGGCGACGTCGCTGCGGGCGAGCGCCACCGCGCCGGGCGGCAGCGGGAACTCGTAGCTGTGCCACTGGAAGGCCTCGAAGCCGGGGGCGAGCGGTCCGAGCAGGGGGTCGGCGCGACCCTCGTCGGTGAGTTCGACCGGGTGCCAGCCGATCTCGGGACGCGCCGCGCGCCGCGGGACCGCTCCGGCCGCCGCCGCGACCATCTGGCCGCCGAGGCAGAGCCCCATCAGCGGCACGCGGGCCTCGAGCAGGCGGCCGAGCAGCCCGCGCTCGGCGCCGATCCAGGCGTGCTCGTCGCCTTCGTCGACGTTCATCGAGCCGCCGAGGACGAAGACCGCGTCGTAGCCGAGCGGATCGGCGGGCGGCTCCGGCGTCGCCGGCACGAGCCACTCGTCGAGCGAGCCTCCCCGCCTGCGGATCGTCTCGCCGAAGACGCCCGGCCCGGCGTCGGCCTGATGAACGATCGCGAGTACGCGCACCCCGCCAGTCTTTCGCAACAGGGCCGGCACCGAATTGGCCCATTCGCGTCTTGTCCCGTGCGCATTTCCTCACCAGCGTCGTGGGCATGATCAGACGTGGGAAACGAACGCTCCGCGGAGGGGACATGCAAGGGGGCGATCCCAATTGGGAGCCGCTGCTCGAGCTCGCTCCCGAGGAGATCGACGACTTCATGTGGATGTTCCAGGTCGAACTCGAGGACGGGGCGATGGTCCAGGCCTACAAGCACTGGTGGACCCGCAGGTACGTCCACCTCGACTTCGCCGGCCGCGCCTTTGTCTTCATCGACAGCGGTCTCTACCGGGAAGTCGACCCCGACGACCTTCTGACGGCCGTCCTTCACAAGCGCGAAAGCCGAGCTAAAATCGTCCGACAAAATGATTGGATCGACGGAGAGCAGATTCGCTGGGCGCGATCGGCGACCCGCCATCGCGTGTCGCGAGCGAGCAGCTCGTACGTCATCGAACACGCCGGGATCTGTTTCGAAGAGGAACCGGAGGGCGAAGAACGCGAGCCCCGGCTCTTCTTCTTCGGAGAAGACCGCGATGGCCGCGAGCTTGAGGTTGTCGCCGTGCGCAGGCGGAACGAACGCATCTTCGTGATACACGCGATGGAGATACGCGAGAAATTCGGGATCGACTATCTGGAGGCGATGGGATGGCGAAGGTGAAGAAGGAAGAGGAGGAGTTCAGGACTCGATCCGGTGAATTGATCACCGATGAGGTGGCCGAGAAATGGGCCGACGAAATCGAATCCGATCGGGAGGTGCGCTGGGCGCGTCGGCTTCCCGTCGGCAGGCCCTCCCTGAATGGCAACGGCATCTCCCCGCGGGTCAGCTTCCGCATCCCGGCTGAGCTCTACGAGGAAGTGCAGGTGCG
>DASZUH010000149.1:0-5226 GCA_035547715.1 Solirubrobacterales bacterium | reverse complement strand
GTACCGGTCGCCTTGGGTAGCCCAGCGGGCGACCAAAGGCGACGGGTTGACGGCCGGGGCCGGGAAGTCGGGAGGAACCGTGACGTTCCATGGGCCTTCGTGACGAAAGGCGCACTTCGTCGCGGACCCCGCGCGCCCGTCCGAACCCTCTTCCTCTCCCCACGGACCCGGCCGTCCCGGCCACGGCCACAGCCTGCCAGGGCCGTGGACGGGACGGCCGGGCGCAACTCGGACGGCCGCCTCCCTCCGGACGGCCGCCAACCCCGGGTGCCACCCCCGGGCCGCCACCCCAGGGCGACAGCTTGCGACGGCCCAGGGCCGCATCGACCCGCCTACGGGTCGAGCAAAACCCCGGGATTCAGGATCGCGGCGGGGTCGAGCTCGGCCTTGGCGGCGCGCAGGGCGGCGGCGAAGGGGGCGGGGCGCTGGCGGTCGTACCAGGGGCGGTGATCGCGGCCGACCGCGTGGTGGTGGGTGATCGTGCCGCCGCCCTCGATCAGCGCCTCGGAGACGGCGGCCTTGATCTCGTCCCACTGCTCGACCTCGCCGCCGCGGATCGCCGGGGCGAGCACGGTGAAGTAGGGCGCGACCCCGTCGGGGTAGGCGTGGGTGAAACGGCAGGTGACGAGCGGCGCCCCGCGCCCCTCCCCCGCCGTCCCGGTCACCGCGGCGACCGCGCGCCGCGTCGTCTCCATCACGGTCGCGTGGAACTCCTCCAGCCGGTCCCAGGTGATCGCGGTCTCGAACGTCTCCGAGAGGACCCCACAGGCGACGAACGTGTCGCGCAGATACGGAGCCAGCAGGAACGCCCCCCGCCAGGAGTCGGCGGCCGTCTGCATTTGCCCCTCCTCGGCGGGGGTAAATGCAGACGGTGCCTCGATCCGGGGCTCGTCGGGGGTCCCGCCGTGGTCCCTGGCGGCGGCCAGGGCCAAGGCGAGCGGGGCATCCACAGGGTGGTGGGCGGACTCGAAGCTGAGGAGCAGGAGGTGGGCGCTGCCGTCCCCGGCGCCGGTCATCTCGGCCTCGGCCGCTTCCAGCAGGCGGCAGTTCGCCGGGTCGAGGCCCGCCTGGACGATCTCGCGGACCGCCTCGCAGGCGTCCCCGAAGCGCTCGAAGCGGACCGTCGCCGCCGCCTTCCACCCGGGCCGCGGCCGCACCCGCACCCAGGCGTCGGTGATCACGCCGAGGATCCCCTCGCTCCCCAGCAGCAGCCGGTCCGGCGAGGGCCCGGCGCCCGAGCCCGGCAGCCGCCGGCTCTCCCAGGTCCCGCGCGGGGTCACCGCGCGCACCGACTCGACCAGGTCGTCGACGTGGGTTTCCTTGGTCGCGAAGTGGCCGCCCGCCCGGGTCGCGATCCAGCCGCCGAGCGTCGCGTACTCGAACGATTGCGGGAAGCAGCGCATGGTCAGCCCGTGCTCACGCAGCTGCCGCTCGAGCCGCGGCCCGGTCGCGCCGGCCTCGATCCGCGCCGCCAGGCTGGTCGGGTCGACTTCGACCAGGCGGTCGAGGCGGCGCAGGTCGAGCGTCACCGTCGGCCGGTCGCCGAGGCGCGGCTCGACCCCGCCGACGACGCTCGTGCCGCCGCCGAAGGGGATCACCGCGGCGCCCTCGGCCTCCGCCCAGGAGAGCACCGTCTCCACCTCGGAGCAGTCGCGCGGCCGCGCCACCAGGTCGGGCGGGTTCTCGAAGCGCCCGTAGAAGCCGCGGACGACGTCGCGGTAGGCCTTGCCCATGGCGCGGGAGACGCGCTCGTACTTGTCGTCGGTGAAGAGGTCGCCGAAGGCGGTCGGGCGCTTCAGTCGCGACGGGCGGAGCTCGACCTCGTCGAGCGGCACCGCCGTCTTCACCTCGCCGCCGAAGCCGAAGCGCGCCCGGATCCCTTCCGCCGCCTCAGCCAGCTGCGCCGCGGTCGGAGCTTGATCCTCGTAACCCCAGCCCCAGTGTTTGAGGCGCCGCTCGGTCACGCGACGCCGCCGGCCACTACCAGTGGACGCCTTTCATCAGGTGCGCGAACGCCACCGCCTCCGTCGACGGCGCCTTGTCGGGGCGCTCCTCGCCGTTCTTGCCCTTCGCCGCCTGCGAATCGGGGAAGAGCTTGTAGGCGGTGTTGAGGATCGAGTCGCTCGCCTTCGGCGCCACCGCGTAGAGCAGCTCGCCGAAGTTCCCCAGTTTCGTCGCCACCTTCTTCGGTTGCCGCACCATCGCCTTGGCGATCATCTCGGCCGCCTCCTCCGGCGTGATCGCCGGGAACATGTCGTACATCCGCGTCGGCGCGATCATCGGCGTCCGCACCAGCGGCATGTTGATCGTCGTGATGTGGACCTTGTCGTCGATCACCTCGGAGGCGATCACCCGGCTGAAGGCGTCGAGCGCCGCCTTCGAGGCGACGTAGGCGGAGAAGCGCGGCGGGTTCGTCTGCACGCCGATCGAGCTGATGTTGATGATGTGGCCCGAGCGCCGCGCCCGCATCTCCGGCAGCAGCGCCAGGATCAGCCGCAGCGCGCCGAGGTAGTTGAGCTGGATCGTCCGCTCGTAGTCGTGGAAGCGGTCGTAGGAGAGCGCGACGCTCCGCCGGATCGAGCGCCCCGCGTTGTTGACGAGGATGTCGACGTGGCCGTGGTAGGCGAGCACCTCCTCGGCCATCCTCGCCACGTCCTCGGTGTCGGCCATGTCGCAGCGGTGGATATGGGCGACCCCGCCGGCGGCGATGATTTCGTCCTTCGTCTCTTCGAGCTTGTCGACCGAGCGGGCGACCAGCAGCACCGTCGCGCCCGCGTCGGCGACCTTGATCGCGGTCGCCCGACCGATCCCCGAGGAGGCCCCGGTGATCAGCACGACCTTGCCGCGCACCGCGCCCGCCAGGCTGCGGTCCTTGAACAGGTCGGGATCGAGGTTGCGCTCCCAGTAGTCCCAGACGCGCGTCGCGTAGCTCTCCAACGGCGGCACCTCGATGCCGCTGCCGGCGAGCGCCTCCTGCGTCGCCAGCGAGTCGAACCGGGTCGGGTAGTCGATGTAGGTGAGGACCGAGGCGGGCAGGCCGAGCTCCGACAGCACCGCCGACACCGCCCGCTTCGACCCCGGCAGCAGCCGCAGCGCCGAGCGCAGCGCGCCGGTCGCCGGCTCGGTCACGTCGGTGTCCAGCCGCCACGCCATCCGCGGCGCGTCGGCGGCCCTGGCGAAGACATTGATGACCTCCCCCGCCCGCCGCGGGTTCGGGTCGGTGAGGTGGAAGGCGCGCCCGTCGAGGCCGTCCTGGTGGGCCAGGTGGTCGATCGCGGCGGCGACGTAGTCGACCGGCACGATGTTGATCTCGCCGCCTTCGACGCCGACCGTCGGCAGCCAGGCGGGCAGAACTTTCCGCGCCCGCTGCAGCGACTTGAAGAAGTAATAGGGCCCATCGATCTTGTCGATCGCCCCGGTGCGCGAGTCGCCGACGACGATCCCCGGCCGGTAGACGCGCCAGGGCCGCGGACAGTCCTCGCGGACCAGCCGCTCGGCCTCGTGCTTGGTGCGGAAGTAGGGGTTGTTGTCGAGCTTTTCGGCCTCGTCGAACATGTCCTCGGTCCAGACGCCCTTGTAGAGGCCGGCCGCGGCGATCGAGCTGACGTGGTGGAAGCAGCCCGCGTCGAGCGCTCCCGCAAGCTCGATTGCATGGCGCGTCCCCTCGACGTTGGCGATCTCCTGGCGCTCGGCGTCGGCGGTGATGTCGTAGATCGCGGCGAGGTGGAAGAAGTGGTCGACCTCGCCGCGCATCGCCAGCAGGTCCTCCTCGGAGATCGCCAGCCCGGGCTGGGTCAGATCGCCGGAAATCGGCACCACACGTGCCCCGTCGGCCCCCCAGCCGGTCCGCAGCTCCTCCAGCCGGCCGCGCGAGCCGGCCCGCACGAGCGCGTAGATCGTGCCCTCCCGCTGCAGCAGGCGCCGGACGAGATTGCGCCCGATGAACCCCGTTGCTCCCGTGACGAAGTAGCTCATCAGGTACCAGGTTATCCCGAGAAAGCAGCCCAGCGTCCCGGTTTGCAAGTATCAAGCGAAGAAATGCCAGATACGGCGACCTTGCAGATCACCATGCCCGAGATGGGCGAGTCGGTGACCGAGGGCATTGTCCTCGAGTGGCACGTCGCCGTTGGCGATTTCGTCAACGAGGGCGACACGATCGTCGAGGTCTCGACCGACAAGGTCGACGCCGAGGTCCCGGCCCCCGCCGACGGCACGATCACCGCGCTCCTGGTCGAGGTCGACGACGAGGTCCCGGTCGGCGCGCCGATGGCGGAGATGGAGTCGGGCGAGGCCGGTGCCGCCACGACGGCGACCGCCGAGGCGGCCGCGACCCCCGCGCCCTCCGGCAACGGCGCCGAGACCGCGGCGGGCGGCGGCAACGGGTCCGGCAACGGTTCGGGCGCCGACGTCAGGGCGACGCCGATCGCGCGCCGCATCGCCGCCGCGCAGGGCGTCGACCTCGGCAGCGTCACCCCCACCGGGCTCGGCGGCAAGGTGACCAAGGAGGACGTCCTGGGCGGCGGCAACGGGTCAGGGAACGGGGCGAGGGCCGCCGCCGCGCCGACCGCCGGCGAAGAGAAGCAGCTGCGCGGCCCCGCCGCGATGCTCGCCAAAGCGATGGACGAGAGCCGCTCGGTCCCCACCGCGACCTCCTTCCGCACGATCGCCGTCGACACGCTCGACGCCAAGCGCAAGGCGATCAACGCCCAGCTCAAGGAGCGCGGGCTGAAGACCTCGTTCACCCACCTGGTCGCCTGGGCGATCGTCGCGGCGGCCAAGGAGATCCCGGTGATGGTCCGCTCCTTCGAGGAACGCGACGGCAAGCCCTACGTGATCGAGAACGCGCCGATCAACCTCGGCATCGCCGTCGACGTGACCAAAAAAGACGGGTCGCACGGCCTCATGGTCCCGGCGATCAAGAACTCCCAGGACCTCGACTTCCAGAGCTTCCATTCGGCCTTCGAAGACCTGATCGCGAAGACGCGCGAGAACAAGCTGACCGCCGACGACTTCATCGGCACCAACATCAGCCTCACCAACCCGGGCGGGATCGGCACCGTCGCCTCGGTGCCGCGCCTGCTGGCGGGCCAGAGCGCGATCATCGCCACCGGCTCGATCGCCTACCCGCCGGAGTGGTCGCACGCCTCGCCGGAACGGATCAAGCAGCTCGGCGTCTCGAAAATCATGACGCTGACCTCGACCTACGACCACCGCGTCATCCAGGGC
>DASZUH010000148.1:0-4264 GCA_035547715.1 Solirubrobacterales bacterium | reverse complement strand
CGGCTACGAATACGGGATCGGCGAACTGGAAGTGACGGTCGAACAGTACGTCGCCTTCCTCAACACGGTCGATCCGTTCGGCCGCAACCAGATGGGCCTCTACTCGCCCGACGAGAGCGGCACCGCCTGGCCGCGCTTCGGGCAGATCGACTATTCGGCGCTCGCGCGGGCCGGCGGGCACTACACCGCCGCGGCGCCCGAATGGAACGACAAGCCCTACGGCTTCGCCGACTTCCTCCGCGCCGCCCGCTTCGACAACTCGGTCGCCAACGGCAAGGTGCTGTCGAAGACCGAATCCACCAGCGGCTCCGGCAACGAAGAATTCAGGTACGTGACCTACAAGGTGCGGCTCTCCCGCCGGACCGCGACGGGCATGTACGACATGCATAAACGGGCGCCGGTGCGGACCAGGAAATCGGGCTTCGTCGTCCCCAGCCAGAACGAGTGGATCAAGGCCGCCTACTTCGATCGGACCGGCGGCGGCACCTTCTCCTACTGGTGGTACCCGACCAACGTCGGCAGCCCGTTCTTTGAAGGCGGCTCGCCGACCCAGGTGAAGCTCGACCCGAATACCGGCGACGTCGTCAACGCGGGGGCCGGCCAGGCCCTGGCCAACTTCCACGCCGAAGGCGAGGAAGCGCCCTACTGGTGCCCGACGAACCAGACCCAGGAAGCCTGCGAAACGGTCAACCCGTTCCACCTGCCGGCGAAGGCCTACAAGAAGGCCTTCCAGGGCAGCCTCAGCACGGTCGGCCAGGCCGCGACCTACGGCCCCTGGGGCACGCTCGAACAGGGCGGCAACGCGGTCGAGTGGACCGACACGATCACCCCGCCCCCGTTCGGGGCGAAGGGCCACCGCGTCTGGCGACGCCTCCACGGCGGCGTCCCCAACGCGCCGAAGTACCAGCTATGGCTCTCGGCGGTCGGCCTGCAGCCGCAGAAGAACACCTTCTTCACGGCGACCTACCCGTGGCTCGGGTTCCGGATCGGGGTGATCGGCTCCCTGCTCACCGGCCAGGGCTGAAGGAAAGGTCCGGCCCCCGGTGAACAATCTGAGTCCAATGCGCGCTCGACAGCTGTCGTTCGCCGTCCTGATCGCGGTCGTCGCGGGGCTCGTCCTCGCCGCGGGCGCCACGGCGAAACCGACGAAACACACGAAAGGATCGGGCGGCAGCGAACACGTCCAGCCGCCGGTCGAAACCAGCGAAGGGGCGCTCGAACAGCTCCCCGGCCGGCTCGGCTGCCTCTCCTCCGGCAAGGCGTCGAGGAAGCTCTGCGGCAAGGCGCGGGCGCTGAAAGGCGCCGGGCCGGGGGTCGGCTCGCGGGCGATCGCGATCAGCCCGGACGGCCGCAACGTCTACGTCGCCGCCTCGGGCGCCGACGCGATCGCCGTCTTCGCGCGCAACCCGGTGACCGGGGCGCTGACCCAGCTGCAGGGGAAGGCGGGCTGCGTCGCCTCGGTCCTCGGGCGGGCCAAAGGATCGAAGGGCTGCGGCCTCGCGATCGGCCTCGACGCGCCGAACTCGGTCGCGGTCAGCCCGGACGGCCGCAACGTCTACGCGACCTCGCGCGACAGCTCCGCTGTCGTCGCCTTCCACCGCAACCGGCTCACCGGGGAGCTGCGCCAGCTGCCGCCCTCGGCCTCCGGCTGCATCTCCGGCCTGCCGATCCCGGGCTGCGCCGCCGGTCGCTCGCTGAAGTGGCCCGACGTGGTCGTCGTCTCCCCGGACGGCAAGAACGTCTACGTCGGTGACTTCGCCGGCAACGGCGTCGCCTCGTTCTCGCGGGCGGGCAAGGCGGGCGCGCTGACCCAGCTCTCCGGCACCGCCGGCTGCATCACCGAAGCGGGCGAAGAAGGCTGCGCCAAGGGCGTGGAGCTGAACCACGTCGAGGGCATGGCGATCGCCCAGAACGGCTCCGCCGTCTACACCGCGGCCGCCTTCTCCGGCGCGGTCGGCGTGCTCACCCGCGAAGCCTCGACCGGGGCGCTCGTCCAGCGCGGCTGCGTCACCTCCTCGGCGGTCGCCGGCTGCACGCTCGGCTACGAGTTCGGCGGCGTCAACGCGCTCACCGTCGCGCCGAGCGGCGGCGACGTCTACGCGACCTCGCTGACCAGCAACAGCCTGACCACCTTCTTCCCGACCTCCGGCGGCGCGGGCCTCGCCCAGCCGCCCGGCCCGGACCGCGAAGTCGAAAAGGAAAACGGGCGCGGCAAGGAAACCGTGCCGGCGGCGGAAGGGACGCCCAGCCCGGACGGCTGCACCGTCTTCCTGCGCTCGCCGGGCTGCGCCTTCGGCGTCGCGATGGAGGCGCCCGAGGGGCTCGACATCTCCCCCGACGGCCGCAACGTCTACGTCGCCGCCTTCCAGACCGGGGCGATCGACGTCTTCGACCGCAACACCGAATCCGGCGTCGTCGCGCAGAAGCCGGGCGTGCGCGGCTGCGTCGCCCCAAAGACGGTCCCCGGCTGCACCCTGGGCCGGGCGCTCGGCGCATCCGGCTCGATCGTCGTCAGCCCCGACGGCCGCAACGTCTACTCGACCTCGCAGAAAAGCAGTGCGGTCGACGTCTTCAGGAGGATCAAATGACCGACGAGGAGCGCCGCGAAGGCGGCCTGACCCGTAAACAGCTGCTCGGCGCCGGGGCGGGGGCCGCCGCGGCGGCGATGCTCTCGCCCGCGCTCGGGCTCGACAAGGCGATGGCCGCGCCGAAGGGCGGCGGGGCCGGCGGCAACGGGCTCGGCGGTAAGAACGTGATCCTCTTCCTCACCGACCAGGAGCGGCTGATCCAGCACTTCCCGCCGAACTGGGCGCGGGAGAACCTGCCGGGCCTGCGGCGCCTCACCCGGCATGGGCTCTCCTTCGAATCGGCCTGCACCGCGGCCTGCATGTGCTCGCCCTCGCGGTCGAGCCTGATGACCGGGTTCTTCCCCGCCCAGCACGGGGTGAAATACACGCTCGAGTCGAACATGCCGGCGGACGAATACCCGCAGGTGAACCTGCCGACGTCGCTGCCGAACCTCGGCACGGTGATGAAGGCGGCCGGCTACAACGTCGTCTACAAGGGCAAGTGGCACTGCTCGAAACCGCAGGACGAAGCGGTCGGCGCGCAGCCCTCGGACCTCGAAGCCTACGGCTTCGACCGCTGGGATCCGCCCGACGCGGGTGCCAACCAGAGCGTCTCCGAGGCCGGCGGCGGGATCACCGACAACGACGGCCGGATCATGGAATCGAAAGGCCAGGCGCAGCAGGCGGCCGAGGGCGCGATGCAGTACCTCGACACCGTGGCGGCCAAGCAGGAACCGTTCTTCCTCGTCATCTCCCTGGTCAATCCGCACGACGTCCTCTTCTATCCGAGCAAGACGTTCGAAGAATCGGGCTACGACCAGTCCTGGCTGGCGGGCGACATCGAAGTGCCGCCGACCAACGAAGAAGACCTCTCGACCAAGCCGTCGGTGCAGGAGCAGTTCCTGCGCATCTTCAACCTCACCGGCAAGCCAGAAAGCGACGCCGAAAAACGCGGCTACCTGAACTTCTACGGCAACCTGATGCGGTCCTCGGACAACTACCTGGTCGAAGTGCTCGACAAGCTGGAAGCGAACGGGATGATCGACGACACGCTGATCATCCGCACCTCCGACCACGGCGAGATGGGCCTCTCCCACGGCGGCCTGCGGCAGAAGAACTTCAACTTCTACGAGGAGTCGCTGAAAGTCCCGCTCGTCTACTCGAACCCGAAGATGTTCCCGCGGCCGGTGAAGTCCGACGCGCTCGTCTCCCACGTCGACCTCGTCCCCACCCTGGCGAGCCTGGCGGGGACGCCGCGGTCGGCGCGGGCGAACTGGCAGGGCGTCGACTACTCCGACATCGTGCTCAACCCGGAGCGGGGCAAGGAGCCCCAGGACTACGTCGCCTTCACTTATGACGACTTCCAGTCCGGTCAGTCGCACGGCCCGTACCCGAAAGAGCCGCGCCACCTGGTCTGCGTGGTCGAAAAGCGTTGGAAGCTGGCGAAGTACCACGACCTCCGCGTCAGCGTGAACAAGGAATCGGGGGAGATCGAAGAAAAGCCGGGCCCGAAACCGTCCCAGTGGGAGATGTACGACCTGAAGACGGACCCCAACGAGGAAATCAACCTCGCCTTCGACGGCTACGAACGCACCCCGCTCCAACAGCGCGAATTCCTCCGCCTGAAAAAGAAGCTGGCGAAGGTCGAAAAGACCCGCCTCCGCCCGCTGGCAAAGACGCCGAGCTAGCGGCAACTT
>DASZUH010000147.1:0-8276 GCA_035547715.1 Solirubrobacterales bacterium | reverse complement strand
CAGCAGGAACTTGGCGAGGACGGCGCGCCCGTAGCCGGTCGAGAGCAGGTCGGCCGGGTGGCGGACGTAGACGTAGGCCTGGATCAGGCCGGTGGCCATGATCAGGGCGACCATCGCCAGGGCGAGCGCCGAGAAGCGCCCGAGCGGGCCGACGAGGAGGCGCCCGCGGTCGGCGGGCGCCGCGGCGGCGCGGGTGGCCGCCGGGAGGACCAGGAGGAGGGTCGCGAGGCCGCCGAGCCAGACCGCCATCGCGGCGACGTGGATCGCGTTGACGGTGAAGTTGAGGGCGACCGGGGACTGGCTCGAGCCGTGGCCGCCGAGGGCCGGGCACAGGCAGAGGTAGACCAGCGGCACCGCGAGCGGAAGGCCCACCCAAGAACGACGTCGTCCCAGGAGTGGCACCAGGACGGCGATCGCGATCCAGGCGATGAAGGCGAAGCCCCAGACGGTTCCGAATCTCGTTTCGAGGGTCTCTTCGATGATCGTCCTGGTGAGCGCGGAGAAGCCGGAGATGCCCGCGGCCTCGGCGCCCTCGAGCACGATCTGGGCGGCGGTGGCGACGAGGCCGATGGCGGCGGCGACCCAGAGGACGAGGCGGAGGCGGCGGGCGAAGGCGGCCGCGGCGGCGCGGCGCGAGTTCTCCCCCACCCCGCTCGCGGCGCCGAGCGCGGGCAGCCCGCAGACGAAGAGGAAGGCGACGCCGCCGACCGCCAGCGCCATCGCCACGTACTCGAGCCCGCGCGCGAGGCCGTAGGCGACCTCGGTCACCTTGCCATTGCCGGAGCCGCCGATCAGTTCACCGACGGTCTGCGTCGGCGCCTTTCCTTCCTTACCGATCGAGAAGACGTAGCCGCTGGAGACGATGTGGCCGTCCTGGGAGACGACCCGGTAGGTGGCGGTGTAGCTGCCGTCCGGCAGGCCCGGCTTCAGGTGGACGCCGAGCCGCGGCCCGTCCCCGTCCGGGTGGAAGGCGTCGCCCTCGTCGACCCGTTCGCCGCTCGCGTCATAGACGCGGACCGCGCCGAAGTTCCCCTCGACCGGCTCGTCGAATTCGAAGATGACCGCGCTCGGCTCCTTCTTGACGACGGCCCCCTCCGGCGGGCTGGTGCCTTCCAGCCGCGCGTGCGCGGAGGCCGCCGCGGGGAGCAGCAGCGCGACGAGGCACGCGGCGATCAGAGGAAGGGACCGGCGCATCTACCAGGCCTCGGCCGTCGGTTTGTCGGTCGGACGCCCGTCGACGCCGTCCGCCCCGTCGTCGCCACCGCCCCGCCTGCGCCGCAGCAACAGCACCAGCGCGCCGCCGCCGAGCACGATCACGATCGCGGCGATCACGAAGGGCAGCTTCGAGGTCCCGGCGCTGCCGACCCACCACAGCGTCCCGTGCAGAGTGGTCGGCCTGCCGTCGACCTTCATCGGGATTTCGTAGTCGAAGATCTTGGTTTTCTGGCTCTTGTCCTTGACCTGGGTCGGCAGCTGGTTGGCGATCATCCAGTGCATCCGGTGGTCGTGCCAGATGAAGGTCCCCGAGTCGTCGACCGTCTTCCATTCCGGCGCCGCCTTCGGGTCGACCCCCGGCGGCACTTCGACGTCGGTCTCGAAGCGGCTGTCGTTGAGGTAGGTCGCGGGCGAGTTCTCGTTCACCTGCACGGTGCCGTCCTTCTCGATCCGCGCGTAGGGCTCGTCGTTGTAGCCGTAGAGGACCACTTCGTGGCCGTGCTGGTCCAGCAGCTGGAAGTAGCTGTCGTAATCGAGGACTTCGATCGAGACGTCGGCGGGCAGCGGCGGCGTCACCGCGTCGATTTCCGACCGGAAATTCGGGTTGCCCCCGTGGGCGAGGGCATGGGCAGGTGCCAGCGCGCACGCGAGCGCGAGCGCGATCGCGACGGCAGGCAACGCCCATCGGGCGCTCCTCATCGGTTCTCCTTGCGTTGCGAATGTGAGGCGGGTGCGCTACGACGCGAGCGGCGGCGCGCGGCCTGCCGCGGCACCCGCCAGCGGCACCGGCCGCGGCAGGGCGGGTCGACGGGGTCGCGGGGCGGGCGCCGGGCGCCCGTGCGAGGTCGTGGGACGGCGGTGGTGCGAGGCCGCCCAGCGGATCGCGGCGCGGGCGCCGCGCAGGGCGGCGGCGACCACGAAGCCGCAGGCGAGCGAGAGCGGCGCCGCCCACCAGCCGCCATCGCCGAAGACGCCGTCGAAGCCCTCCGGGTGGCCGCTCGAGAGCATCCCCTCGAGCAGCTCCTGACACGAGTAGAGGGCGAGCAGGGAGGCGCCGATCAGGAGCGCCAGGCGCAGGAAGCCGCGCCAGGAGCCTGGGTCGCCCGCGCCGGACCCACGGGGCGCCGAATCACCGGGCGCGCCGCCGGGTGCGGTCGTCGCCTCCCCCGCCCCCTCGCGCCAGGCGCTCGCCAGGCGCGCGAAGAAGAGCCCGACGACGATCGCCACCGACATCGCGATCGGCGCCGCCAAGGCGCTCAGGTACTGGTGTCCCTCCTTCTCCAGCTCTTCGCCGCTCGAGCCGCCGAAGGCGAGCAAGAAGCGCAACTGGTGGACGGTGAGGACGGCTGCCGGCATCAGCGCCGCGGCACGGAGGCGCGGCGACAGCAGCCTATCCAGCGAATTCGCCACTCCGGCCACTCTATGGTGTGAGCCGACGCGACCACTCCCTGGGAGGAGACCGATGATCACCAAGCTGGACTTCGTCGGAGTGCCCTCGACCGACAGCGAGCGCTCCCGAGCCTTCTACGTCGACACCCTCGGCCTGCGCCCCGACCCGCACGCGCGCTTCGAGTTCTGGGTCGGCGAGACCTGCTTCGGGATCTGGGAGCCGCAGGGGATCCTCGGCGAGTTCGCCCCGCAGCGGTTCGCCCACCTGGCGCTGCACGTCGACGACGTCGCCGCGGCCCGTGCCGAGCTCGAAGGCAAGGGGGTCGAGTTCAACGGCGACATCTTCGACACCGGCGTCTGCCACATGGCGCTCTTCAGCGACCCCGACGGCAACGCCCTGATGCTGCACCACCGCTACGCCCCGCTCGAGCAGGGCCACAGCGACGAGGGGGAACGGGGCGCCTGACGGCGCTCCCCCGGCCCGGGACCTAGGCGCCGGCCCGGGCGGCCGGGCGGACTTCCTTCGGCAGCATGAAGCGGACGTCCTCGTGGACGGCGCGCAGCTCGTCGACTTCCTCGGCGCCGCGGTCGCGGAAGAAGCCGACCAGGCCCTCGACCAGGTCCTCGGGGGCGCTCGCGCCGGAGGTGATGCCGACCGTCCCGACCCCCTCCAGCCACTCGTCGCGCACCTGGGTGTGGTTGTCGATCAGGTGGGAGGCGGCGCCGTGTTCGCGCGCCACCTCGACCAGGCGGTTCGAGTTCGAGGAGTTGGTCGAGCCGATCACCAGCACCAGGTCGCACTCCCGCGCCAGCTGCTTGACCGCGATCTGGCGGTTGGTCGTCGCGTAACAGATGTCGGCCGACTTGCTGGAGACGATCGAGGGGAACTTGGCGCGCAGGGCGGCGATCACCTCGGCCGTCTCGTCGACCGAGAGCGTCGTCTGGGTGATGAAGGCGACCTTGTCGGGGTCGGGCACCGCGAGCGCCTCGACCTCGGCGACGGTTTCGATCAGGACGATGTGGTCGGGCGCCTCGCCGGTCGTCCCTTCGACCTCCTCGTGGCCCTCGTGGCCGATCATCACGATCGTGTAGCCCGCGGCGGCGAAGCGGCGGGCCGAGACGTGGACCTTGGTGACCAGCGGGCAGGTCGCGTCGATCGTGCGCAGGTTGCGCTCGGCGGCGTTGTCGTGGACCGCCGGGGCGACGCCGTGGGCGGAGAAGACGACGGTCGCGCCCTCCGGCACCTCGGTCTCCTGGTCGACGAAGATCGCGCCCGCGGCGGCCAGCTTCTCGACCACGTGCTTGTTGTGGACGATCTCCTTGCGGACATAGACGGGGGCGCCGTGGAGCTCGAGCGCGCGCTCGACCGTCTGCACGGCGCGGTCGACCCCGGCGCAGTAGCCGCGCGGGGCGGCGAGCAGGACCTTCCGCGGGCCCGCGGTGGCGGTGGTGGGCATCCCCTCAGGGTACCGGGACGCCCCTTGCGGGCCCGGCCCCCGGTTTGTCCCGGGCCGCTGCCGGGGATAGCCTGACCCGGGATGAGTACGCAGGGACGCCATCTGGACCGCCTGACCGCCGTCGACGCCTCGTTCCTCACCAACGAGAGCTCCTCCAGCCACATGCACGTCGGCGCGATCCTGATCTTCGAGGGGCCGCCGCCGCGCTACGTCGACCTGGTCGAGCACGTCCGCGGGCGCCTCCACCTGGTGCCGCGCTTCCGCCAGAAACTGGTGGTGCCGCCGCTCGAGGCCGGGCGGCCGCTCTGGGCCGACGACGTCAACTTCAACCTCAGCTACCACATCCGCCACACCGCGCTGCCCGAGCCGGGCGGCGAGGCGCAGCTGAAACGGCTCGCGGGGCGGGTCTTCTCGCAGCAGCTCGATCGCTCCAAGCCCCTCTGGGAGCTGTGGCTGGTGCAGGGGCTGGAGCGCGACCGCTTCGCGCTGCTGACCAAGACCCACCACGCGATGGTCGACGGGATCTCGGGGGTCGACATCGGCACCGTGCTCTTCGACCTCGAGCCGGTGCCGGAGCCCGCGGCGGTCGAAGAGACCTGGGTGCCGCAGAAGTCGCCCTCGACGGCGGAGCTGGTCGGGCGCGGGATCGGCGATGCGATCGGGATGCCGATCGCGCTGGCCGGGCGGGCGCTGGGGGCGATCCGCCATCCCGAGGCGACCGCGCGCAAGGCGGTCGAGGGGCTCGAGGCGCTGAGCGAGGTCGTCGCCCAGTTCGCCGACCCGGCGCCGGACGTGCCGCTGAACCAGGAGATCGGGCCGCACCGCCGCTACGTCTGGGCGCGCTCGGAACTGGCGACCTTCAAGCGGATCAAGGACACCTTCGGCGGCACCGTCAACGACGTCGTCCTCGCCGTCGTCACCGGCTCGATCCGCGACTGGCTGCACTCGCGCGGCGTGCGCACCGAGGGGCTCGAGTTGCGGGCGTTGGTGCCGGTCTCGATCCGCGCCGAGGACGAGCACGGCGACCTCGGCAACCGGATCACGTTGATGCGCGGCCCGCTGCCGGTCTATATCGAGGACCCGGTGCGGCGGCTGCAGGTGATCAGCGAGGAGATGGCCGGGCTGAAGGAATCCAAACAGGCGCTGGGGGCGGAAATGATCTCCCGCTTCAACGACTTCGCGCCCCCCACCCTGCTCGCCCAGGCCTCCCGCCTCAACTTCAGCACCCGCCTTTTCAACCTCCTGGTGACCAACGTCCCCGGCCCGCAGATCCCCCTCTACGTGCTGGGACGGGAACTCGAAGAGGTCTTCCCGGTCGCCTTCCTGCCCCAGAACCACCGCCTCGCGGTGGCGATCATGAGCTACCACGGCAAGGTCGGCTTCGGCCTGCTGGCCGACTACGACTCGATGGATGACATCGAATTGCTCGGGGCCGGGATCAACAACGCGCTGGCGGAGCTCGAGGAGGCCGCGAGCGAGAGCGCCGCGGCGGCGTAGGGTCGGCGGCGCTGCAAGCCGGCGCCCGGAGCGGGAGGGGGAAAGGGACGCGGCCGTCCCGTCCACGACCCTGGCGGGCCGTGGCCGTGGCCGGGACGGCCGAGGGTGCGGGAAGAGGTCACAGGTCCATGCGTCCCGTGGGGGAGGCGCATGATCCGTCACGAACGCCCAAGGTCCGTGACACCCCCCATGTTGATGGGCCGAAAAGCGCTGATATAGAGCGCTTTTCGGCCCATCAACATGGCGTGGGCGCGGGACCGTGACGGGAGGGTGGAGTTCCTTCCGTCCCTGTGACCGGAAGGGCCCGGGCGCGCGGGGTCCGTGACGAAGACCATGGGACGTCACGGTCCGTCCCGACTTCCTCATCGCCCAGACGCACCTGCCCGACTTTGACCCCACCATGGTGGGGTCAAAGTCCGGTACGCGTCATCGGCCCGATCCGCAGGTGACCGAGGCCGTGACGATTCGTGACGAACCGGGACGAAGGGTGACGGGAGCCCGGAGTTCCTCCCGTCCCTGTGCCGCCCTTCCTTCCCCACGGAACCCTCACGTCCCGGGCGTCTCGTGGCGGTCACAGCCTGCCAGGGCCGCCACGAGACGCCCGGGACGCGACTCGGATGGCCGCCGCGCCCCGAACCCTTTGCCCGCAATCGCCCCCGGCTACCCTCTGTAGATGGGTCTTCTTCTCGTCCTCTTCTTCATCGTCGTGCCGATCGCCGAGCTGTTCGTGATCATCCAGGTGGGTGAGTGGATCGGCGTCTGGCCGACCTTGCTCCTCCTGCTGCTCGATGCCATCGTCGGCTCCTGGCTCCTCAAGCACGAGGGGCGGGCCGCCTGGCGGCGCTTCAACGAAGCGCTGGCCGAACGTCGGATCCCCGCCAAGGAGGTCGCCGACGGCTTCCTCGTCATCCTCGGCGGCGCCCTCCTGATCGCGCCGGGCTTCCTCAGCGACATCGTCGGCGTCCTGCTGCTGATCCCGGTCACCCGCGCCGTTGCCCGCCGCGTCCTCTACCGATTCACCGTGGGACGCGTGGCGATCGTCGGCTTTCCCGGCGGCGCCGGCTCCTGGGGCGGCTTCGGCGGCGGCCCCCGCGGTGGCGCCGGCCGCGGCGCACCGAACCGAACCTACGACTACGCCGCCGACGCCGAAGAGGTCCCCGAGCAGGGCGACTTCGACCACCGCCTCCCGCCCGCCCAGGACTGAGCGGCGCGGCGGCCGGTCAGCCGACGATCCAGGACCTGGCCTCGGACTCGTCGTCGAGGCCGAACAGCCTGGTCTCCACCGGCAGCACCTTCGCCACCGCCGGGAAGGCGGTGCGGAGGATGAAGTTCGCCTCGGCGACGATCGCCACCCGCTTCCAGTCCTTGCTGTGGCCGAGGTCGAGCTCGGGGTCGCCGCGCATCTCCTCGAAGCGCGACCTGAGCGTGCCGAGGTCGAACCCCTTGGTCGCCAACAGCAGCAGCCGCACCTCGCCCGCCGCGGCCGCGGCCCGCAGCGCCGGTGCGAGCACGTCGGCATAGTCGGCGTCGGTCAGCGCGTCGGTGACCCGGTAGCCGAGCGTCCCATCCGGCATCTCGACGATCGGCTCGATCAACGGTGGGCTCAGAAGCCGAGCGCGAACTTGGCGTCCTCGGACATCATTTCCGGGGACCAGGTGGGCTCGAAGACCATCTTCGGGTGGACCGCGGCGACGCCGGGGAGGTCGCCGACGAACTCCTTCATCTGCTCGGAGACCTGGGGGCCGATCGGGCAGGCGGGGGTGGTCAGGGTGAAGGTGACGTAGACGTCTTCCTGCTCGATCGCGACGTCGTAGACGAGGCCGAGGGAGACGAAGTCGAGGCCGAGCTCGGGGTCGATGACCTCCTCGAGCGCCTCGTAGACGTCTTCCTCGGAGACCACTTCGGGGTGGGTCGCGGGGCCGTCGGTGGGCCGCGCCGCGGCCGCCGGGGCCTCGGCGGCGGGCTGCTCGGTGACCTGCTGCTGCTCGTTATCTGCCATGGCCAGATGGTACCCGGGTCAGGCGGTCGGCCCGGGCGGCAGGGGCGGATCCGGCGGCCCCTCCCCGGGCGGCAGCAGGTAGAGCTGCCAGAAGCCGACGTCGCGCCAGTCGCCTTCCTTCCAGCCGATGTCGCGCAGGGCGCCGATCGGCTCGAACCCCATGCCCTCGTGGAGGGCGATGCTGGCCGGGTTGGGCAGCGTCACGCCGGCGACGGCGACCCGGTAGCCCTGCGCGCGGAGCCGCTCGAAGAGCTCGCCGTAGAGCGCCCGGCCGATTCCCTTGCCCTGATGTCCGGCACGGACGTAGATCGAGGTCTCGACCGACCAGTCGTAGGCGGCGCGCTCGGCCCAGCGACAGGCGTAGGCGTAGCCGAGCACGGTCCCTGGCTCGCCGTCCTCCCCGCCCTCCTCGGCGACCAGGAACTGGTGCGTGGCCGAGTAGTGCTCGATGCGATGGGCGAACTCGGCGGCGTCCGGCGCCACGATCTCGAAGGAGATCGGCGTCGATTCGACACTCGGCGCGTAGATCTCGGCACAGGCGGCGGCGTCGCGCCCGGGATCGGCGGCGCGGATGGTGATCGCGGGGCGACTGGTCATCGACAAGCCACTCACAATAGGCTGCCGCCTGATGAGCAGGGATCCGGGCAAGGTGATGCGGCGCTCGATCGGGATCGTCTTCGCCGACGGCGGGCTGCTGACCCTGAGCGGGACGGCGCCCA